>CALVWU010000043.1 GCA_944367955.1 uncultured Clostridia bacterium | reverse complement strand
TACAAGATACCGTTTATAAATTCTTCGGGATCGAAAAGTTCGATGTCTTCAAGCTTTTCGCCCACGCCTGTGAACATTACGGGAATACCCAGTTCGGAACACAGCGAAATGACGAAACCGCCCTTGGCGGTGCCGTCGAGCTTGGTTAAAACTATGCCGTCGAGTTCGACGGCCTCGTCGAAGACGCGCGCCTGGTTTACGGCGTTGTTGCCCGTGGTTGCGTCGAGGACAAGCAGTTTATAAAAATTGGCTTCGGGATATTCGCGGTTTACCACCCTGTCCATCTTTTTAAGTTCTTCCATGAGATTGGACTTTACATGCAGGCGGCCGGCGGTATCGATTATTACCACGTCGGTGCCGCGGGCCTTGGCCGAGGACAGAGCGTCGTATACCACCGCGGAGGGATCGGAGCCTTCTTCGTGCTTGACTATGCGCACTTTGGCGCGTTCCGCCCATACCGAAAGCTGATCGCTTGCGGCGGCGCGGAATGTGTCGGCGGCGGCAACCGTTACCGACTTATGCTTTTGCAAAAAGTAATTTGCAAGCTTGCCCACGGTGGTGGTTTTGCCCACGCCGTTCACGCCCACGAGCATTATCACCGCGGGATAGGAAAGTTCGGGCACTTCGGCTTCGGTTAAACGCTCTTCGAGCGCGTCCTTTAACACATTTACGATAAACTCTTTATCTTTAAGCTTTTCCTGCTTTACCTCGGCGCGAAGTTCTTCGACGATTTCGTCGGCGGTTATGACGGAAATATCCGAGGAGATCAAAATTTCTTCAAGCTCGTCGTAAAATTCGTCGCCTATTTTATTTTTGGCGAACAGCGCGTTGAGCGCGCCGCCCAAAGCTTCGCGCGTTTTTTTGAGCGCGTTGGCTATTTTTGAAAAGAAACCCATAAAACTCCTTTAACGCGCACCGCGCATTCAAGACATGCAGCGGCGCGAATACATTTAAGCGGCGTAACGACGCGCCAAAAACTTTTTATCAGCTTGCAACCGTGTCGCCGCCGAGACGGGCTTCGACTTCGGAAAGTTTTACCGAAACTATTTTTGAAACGCCCTTTTCTTCCATGGTGACGCCGAAGAGAACATCGGCCGCCTCCATGGTGGGCTTGCGGTGGGTGATTACGATGAACTGAGTTTTTTCGGCGAATTTTTTAAGATAGCGGGCATATCTGCCTACGTTGGCTTCGTCGAGCGCGGCTTCGATTTCGTCGAGGACGCAGAAAGGCATGGGGCGCATGGCTATTATCGCAAACAGAATGGCTATGGCCGTCAACGCCTGTTCGCCGCCCGAAAGAAGGGATATTTTTGAAAGCTTTTTGCCGGGAGGCGAGGCGATTATCTCTACGCCGGCGTTTAAGGGATCGTCGCTTTCGGCATAGTCGAGCTGCAGCTCCGCCCTGCCGCCGCCGAACAGCTCTTTAAAGGTGCGCTGGAAGTTTTCGTTTATCGTTTCGAAACCTTCGTTGAATATCTTTAACATCTCGTCGCGTATTTCGTTTAACGCAACGGTGAGATCTTCGATGCCCTTTTCGAGGTCGGTTTTGTCCTGACACATCTTGTTGTAGCGGGCCGAAAGTTCTTCGTACTCCTCTACCGCGTTGTGGTTGACGGGGCCGAGCATGGTAAGCTGACGTTTGAAATTTGCGATTGCCGCGGCCGACTGGGATATGTCGTAGTCTTCCTGCTTGTATTGCAGGCAGCCTTCGTAGTCGAGCTGATACTCTTCGGATATGCGCTCCTGCAAGTTTTCGAGGTCGCTGTCTATCTTTTGCAGCTGCATTTCGGCGGCATGCAGTTTTTCTTTGAATTTTTCGCTGTCGTCATACGTCTGCAAGCGGGCGGTGTTCACCTCTTCCGTGCGGGCGTTCAACGTCTTTTTGGTCTGTTCAAGTTCTTCTATCTGCTTTACAACCTTGTCGAGTTCGGCCTGGTCGTCCTTTGAAAGGGCGGCGCGGGCGGCCTTGTCGGAGAAGTCTTCGAACTCGCTTTGCAGCTTGGGCAGCATCGATTGAAGGGACGCAACCTTGGTGATGAGATCGGTGCGCTCGGCATTGAGGCGGGCGACGCTTTCGCCGCTGCCCTTAATTGCCGACTGCAAAGAGGCCATCTCTATCTGGAAACTGTTCAGTTTTTCCACCTTTTCGTTGCGTTCGGCGAGCAGTTTTTCGTACTTTTCGGACATATCGTCCATTTCAGACGAGGCTTTATCGGACTGTTCCGAAAGCGAGCTTGCGCCCTTGGAAGTGGACGAAAACTCATCGTCGAGTTCGGCCAGTTTGCCCTCCAACGCGCGGCGGGACTGAGAGTATGCCGCGTATTCGCTCTCTTTATCGGTTACGTTTACCATAAGGCCCGAAGCCTTTTGCGTGCAGGCAGCCAGCTCGTTGCCGGCATTTTGCAGCCGCTCGCGCAGCTGTTCGAAAGCGGATACCGCGCCGTCTTTTTCGCTTTGGGCGGTGTCCTTTTTGCCTTCGGCGCGGGCGAGTGCGGCGCGCTTTTGCTCTATCTGGCTTTCTATCTCCTTTAAGTTGCGCTCGTTGGCGAGAAGGTTGGCCGAATTTTCCCTGCGGGAACCGCCCGTCATGGAACCCGACGTGCTGATTATATCGCCGTCGAGGGTGACTATTTTGAACGCGCGGGGATATTTGCGGGCAATTGCCGTGGCCGAGCGGATGTCGTCGCAGATGAGCGTGTTGCCGAGAAGGTTGTGAATGACGTTTTCGTACTTTTTATCGTATTTTACGAGGTCGATGGCAAAGCCCACCGCACCCTGTTCTCGGCGGGCGGATTTGATCTGTTCGTTTTCGTAGCGGGGACGTAGCGCGTCGACGGGCAAAAACGTTACCTGGCCGGCGCGGTTGTTCTTTAAGTATAAAATAAGATCCTGAGCGTCCTCGCGCGTGGCGGTGATGACGTTTTGCATCGCGCCGCCGAAGGCCGTTTCGATGGCGACTTCGTATTCCTTTTGCGTGGACACGACGTCGGCGATGAGGCCCATTATCTTTTTTGACAGCGCGGGGTTGTCGCGCGCGTCGCTCATCAGGCGTTTGACCGAATATATGTAGCCTTCGAACCTGTCGCGGAGGGCCTGATAGGTTTTTAACGTTTCGCCCAGCGAGCTTATCGCGGCGCGTATGGAATATATTTCGTTTATTAAGGTTTGCAGCTTTTCTTCGGCGTCCTTTACCCTTTGATCGGCTTCGGCCACGAGGGTGTTTTCGCTGCCCAGAAGATCGTTTAACCTGTTCTGTTCGTCAAGGGCCTGCTCGTACTGCTCTTTTAACGCGGCATGTTCGCCCTTGATGCGCTCCATTATTCCGCCCACCTCTTCGATGCGTTCGCGGATAAGTTCCTTTTTGGCCGAAAGCGAACCCATGCTCTCCTTAATTTCGGACAGATCTTTAAAGGTATCCATTACCTTTTTGCGGTGCTCGCCCGTCATGTATTCGTAGCTGGCTATGCTTTGGGAAATCTGCGAAATATCCGAGCGCAGACCTTCGCACGCGGCGGTGAGATTTTGTATGCGGGAGTTGTTTTTGCCGGCGTAATCTTCGGCGCGCTTGATCTCTTTATCGATTTCGCCTATGCGCTTCGAGGAATAGGCGACGTCTTCCTGCGCCTGTTGCAGCTGAGCCTTTACCGCATTGGCCTTTTCCTTGAACACCTTGCTTTCGCCCGATGTTTCGGCAAGTCCGACGGAATAACTTAATCGCCTGTCGTACAGCGTTTTGAGTTTGCCATCGGCCGACGCAAGCAGGCTGCGGCACTCGTCGTATTCCTTTAAGAGTTCGGACGACTGCTGCGCAAGTCTTTCGATTTCGCCGTTGAAGTTTGCTATTTTAGCGTTGATTTTGGAACGCTCGCTTTCGGCGGTGTCGTGGCGGTATATGTATGTGTTTACTTCGTGATGGCGGAGATTCGAATACAGCTCGCGGTACTTTAATGCGTTTTCGGCCGCCTTTGCGAGGGGATTGAGCTGACGTTCGACTTCCTGCATCCTCTGCACGAACACGAACAGATTGTCGCGCGCGGCGTTTAACTTGCGCTCGGCATCGGCCTTTCTGTCCTTGAACACGATAATGCCCGTGGCCTCTTCGAAAATGGAGCGGCGTTCTTCGGGACGGGAGTTCATTATTTGAGCGATACGGCCCTGGCCGATTATCGAATAGCCCTCTTTGGCCGCGCCCGCGCCGTGTAGAAGGCCCGTTAACACCTTCATGCGCGAGGGCTGGCGGTTTAAAACATATTCGCTTTCGCCGTCGCGGTAAAGGCGGCGGGTCATTTCAACCTCGTCGCAGTCTATATCGAAGATGCGGTTGGTGTTGTCGAATGTTAATGTAACCTCGCAAAAGGACATCCTTTTGCGCTTTTCGGTTCCGCCGAAGATGACGTCGAGCATCTGGGTGCCGCGCATCTGTTTGGCCGACTGCTCGCCCAAAACCCAGCGGATGGCGTCGGCAACGTTGCTTTTGCCGCACCCGTTGGGGCCGACGATACACGTTACGCCGTCCGAAAGATTGATTTCGGTGGGATCGGCAAACGATTTGAAGCCGACGAGTTTTATGCTTTTGAACTGGATCATATATGCCTCTTGACGCAGGCTTTGCGCCTGCCGGGTATTGACGTGGTTTTATGTTTTGCCGCTTTGCGGAAGATTATTTTTTTAAAAAGAGCGAAGTATATGCCGACTTAGCCGCCGCGCGCTTGGCCGCGGCCGTATTGCCGCCCCTGCCCGAAAAACTTTTGCCCCGCACGGTTACGTTTACCTGAAAATCGTGCATTTTGCCGTCGCCCAGATCGAAGCCGTGAGAATAATCGGGCAGCTTTTCGCCGAGGGATTGAAGTTTTTCCTGCAACAGCGCGATATAGTCGCGCTCGCTGCGCGAAAAATCGAGGGTGCGCAGGATGAAATCGGACGCTGCCGCCATGCCGCCGTCGAGGTATATTGCCGCGGCAACGGCTTCGTATGCGGAGGGAATGGCCTTTTTGTTTTTGAATTCGCCCTTAGGCTTTATCAGGGCCTTGTCGAGGCCGAGCTTTACCGAAACTTCGGCAAGGGCGCGGTCGTTCACCGCGGACTTTTTACGCTCGGTTATGCCGCCCTCGTCCAAGCCTTCGTCGTAAAATTTGCAGGCTACCACAAAACCTATCAGCGAGTCGCCCAAACACTCTAAACTTTCGTTGTTGAACCGCTCGTTCGCGCCCTTCAGCGTGAGGGCGCGGCGCAAAATGGTTTCGTCCGAAAAGGTATAGCCCAACGCGCGCTGTAACTCTTTCATTCTTCCGACGCGATGACCGAGGACAAATCGGCCTGCTGCAAAAGGCTTTCGACCTTTTGGATCAGCCCCGAACGATACAGTTCGGCGGCCTTGTGGATGGCGTTGCAGATGGATATGCCAGTGGAGGAGCCGTGGTTTTTGACGACCACCTTTTTTACGCCCAGCAGCATTGCCCCGCCCGCGGCTTCGAAATCGAGGTCGGCGCGCATGCGCGAAATGGCGTTCTTGCAAAGCAGCGCGCCCAGCTTGGATTTGAAGTCGGCGGTGAGCTGCTTTTTCATGGTCTTCAATATCATCTTGGCGGTGCCCTCCATCGTCTTCAACGCGATGTTGCCCGAAAACCCGTCTGACACCACGACGTCGACGTCGGCGGTATTAATATCTCTGCCTTCGATGTTGCCGATGAAGTTTATGCCCTTCATCTCCTTTAAATACTTATACGCCTGCTGGTGCACGGGATCGCCCTTGTGCTCTTCGGCGCCGTTGTTCAAAAGCCCCACTTTGGGGTTGTTTACGCCGAGACCGACCGAGGCGTACGCGCTGCCCATAAGCGCGAACTGGCAGAGCATCGAGGGCTTGCATTCGGCGTTGGCCCCGCAGTCGCACAGCACGACCATTTTGCCGTTTACGTTGGGAACGGCGGGAGTGAGCGCGGGGCGTTTGATGCCGCGTATCCTGCCGAGTATGAGCTGGCCGGCAACTATCGTCGCGCCGGTGGAACCGGCAGTTACGAGACCGGCTATGTCGTCGTTCTTTTTTAACATCCAAAAGGCCTGCACAAGCGAAGAGTTCTTCTTTTTTACGGCCTCGGTGGGAATGTCGTTCATGTCTACGACGTCGGGGCAATCGACTATTTCGAGCCTGTCGCGGGGATAGGTTTTATCCTTTAACAAGGCTTCGAGTTCAGCCTTGCGGCCCGTTAAAACGACGGCGAGATCGCCGTCTTCGCAAAGCGCTTTGGCAACGCCTTCGCACACGCTGGCGGGCGCGTTGTCGCCGCCCATGCCGTCAACTATTATTTTATCCATTGTTACCCCCGTTGCGGTAGTTTTTGTTATGGCGCGGAACCGAGGCGCGAAAAAGCAAGCCACGCACTCCGCTTATATGATTATATCATATAGCAACGCATTAGTCAACCGCAACTTGCCTTTTTGACAAAATAAAAGGTTTCGTCGGAGGGCGGGGAAGTTTCGGCATAGCGCACGGTTGCCAGAGGAGCGTAGCGATCGGTGCGGATGAGCGTTTTGGTGCGCGTTCCGCCGCGTTCTTCGACGAGATAACCGCAGCTTAATGTACCCTGCCGCCCCTGCGTTATCACCCCGCCTACGCCTGGCATAAGCACATCCTGCGGCTGGGGCAGACTGCCCGTGACCTGCGACACGAGCGAGCGGGACGCGCCGTCGGGAAGGCCGTATACAGAGCATGAGATCCGACCGTTCGACGCGCCGACGCGGATATATACGGGGGTGTTTGAGGTGTTTTTGAATTTTAAATCGCAGCTTGAACCGCTAACCATGGCGTCGCGCGAAGGGGCGACGTAGGACACGAGCAGCGAGTGCGGGTGGTATTCGGTTATTTTAAGCCCCGAAAGCAGCGCGGCGTTATACAGCGTGGTGGAGACCTGGCACACTCCCCCTCCTATGCCCTGCACAAACTGCCCGCCGGAGATTATTTTTGCGGACAGAAAGCCGTTTTGTGCGGTGCGCGGACCGACGACGGCGTTGAACGAAAAAATTTGCCCCGGCCGCAGAACGCAGCCGTTTATCTTTGAAGCGGCGAGGGCGATATTGGACGAGCGCGGGGCATTGGACGCGTCATATAGCGTATCGAACGACGACAAGAGCTGCGTTTCACGTTTTACGACGTCGAGCGACACGGTGCGGCGAATTACGGCCTTTTGCACCTCGACAATACAAAATTCGCCGTTAATCGAGTTTACGATGTCGCGGGCAAGCCTGCCGCGGTCGGCCGCGCAGCCGTCGCAGCCGCCGTCGTATAAAAAGGGCCGACCCGTTTTGCAGAAAGTTGCCGAAGGTTCGCGCACGGGGCTGTCGAGCCGCGAGCATATGTCTTCGACGACTATATCCATGCAGTTCAGATACACCCGCGTGTGCGAAAAATAGTTTCCCGGCCCGCGCACCGAAGCGCACAGCTCGCCGAGGTCGTCGGTGAAATTGAACTGCGGATATGCAAACGTGTACACGCATTCGCCTGCGCGCACGGTCAGCCGCTTATCCTTTAAACGGCTGACAGTGTTTTTGCGCACGGCGGCCACCGCCGCCGTGCGCGCCATGCCGCCCACGTCAACGCCGTCAATGTAGGTTGCGCGGGGCAGAGCGGTCTGCCAGCCGCCGAAAAATAAAAGGGTACCCGCGGCGAACGCGAATACCCAAAGACGTTTTAACATTTTATACAGACGCAGCATCAGTAATTTTTTAGCGCGTCGAGCAGGGCGGAGTCGGGGTAAAATTCGGGAACGCCCACGCTTCTTCCGCCGCCGTGCAGCGAGTGGGTATCTGACCCGCCCGTCACATACAGACCGAGCGAACGCGCTATCTCCTTGTAGTAGACCGTTTCGCTTTCAGTATGCCCGGAATACACCGCCTCTATGCCGTTTAAGCCGTTGGATTTTAAAGTTTTTATAAGCTGCTCTTTGGCCTCCATTTGCATATTGATGCGGCCGGGATGGGCGAGCGAAGATATTCCGCCGCAGTCGGCTATAACTTTTACTGCCTGATCGGGCGTAAGCCTGCCCAGCCGCGAGTGCGCGCACTTGCCTTCGACAAGGTACGACATGTAGAACGCCCCCGCGCTTGAAGCATAGCCGAGCTTGGCCGCCGCGCGGCAGATGAACATGGAGTGCACGGGCGTTGAAACCTCTCTGCGTTCGGCAAGCACTTTGTCGATAGGTATGTTGAACCCGCGCGCCTTTAACTTTGCAAGCACGTCGTAACAGCGCGCGAAAGAGCCTTCGACGGCGTTTTTGTAATAATTTTTATACGCCGCGCACGAGGTATCGAGTCCGTATCCCAGAACGTGCACTTTTACGTCGGCATAGGCCGAAATTTCAAGCCCGCTTACGGCGCGGACGCCCGCAGCGGAGGCAAGCTCCTTTACGCGGCCGCAGCCGTCCATTGTGTCGTGGTCGGTAACGCACACCAATCCCAGCCCCGCGCCGACCGCGGCGGCGACGACTTCGGCGGGCGAGGCGGTGCCGTCGGAAAAATATGTGTGTATGTGCATGTCGGCACGGATCATCGCTTTACCGCCCCTCCCTCTATTCTGATTTTTGTGGCCTCCCTGCCGCCCAAAACCCTTTCGGCATGGGTGCAGGTTAAAATGGTTTGCAGCCCGGCGGTGCGGGAAACGAGCTTTTTGCGGCGGGCGAGGTCGAGTTCCGACAGCACGTCGTCGAGTATCAGCACGGGGTATTCCCCGCCGGCGGTTTTAAAAATTTCCACCTCGGCAAGCTTGATGGCCAACGCCGCCGTGCGCGTTTGCCCCTGCGAGGCGTAAGTTTTTGCGTCCTCGCCGTCTATTTTTATATCCACGTCGTCGCGGTGGGGGCCTGACGCGGTATAGCCGAGGCGGACGTCGCGGTCGTAATTGTTTTTAAGCTCTTCGTAAAGGCGGCCTTTAAGTTCCTCCTCGTCGCCCCTGTACTTCTTTTCGGGAGAGACGGCAAGGCTCTCCTTACCGTCGGTAAGGAACGAATGCGCTTCGGCGGCGAGAGGGGCGAGCTCGGCGATGTAGTCGGCCCTGCGGCGGGCGACGACGGCGGCATACGAACACAGCTGTTCGTCCCAGACGGGCAGCGTGTCGTACACGAGCGAAAGATCCCTGTTTTTTAAAAGATTGTTGCGCTGTTCGAGAATGCGGTTGTAGCGGGCGAGGGCGACGTAGTACGGGCGGGAGAGCTGCGAAAGGGAGATGTTTAAAAATCTTCTTCTTTCGTCGGGGCCGTCCTGTATAAGCCGCAGCTCCTGCGGAGAAAAGAACACGGCATAGAGATTGCCGAGGAGATCGGCGTTGCGGGTTATTTTGTTGCCGTTTAGCTTTATTTCGCGGCCGTTTTCGCGTATGCAGGCAGAGATGTTTATATCGCCGCAGCGACTTGAACAGTCGGCCGAAATTTCGGCCGAGCTTTGACCGTATTTGATAAGCTGCCTGTCCCTGCGGGCGCGGGGCGACGTGCCAGTGCACAGATAAAAGACGGCTTCGGCGCAGTTGGTTTTGCCCTGGGCGTTGCGGCCGGTTAAAATGTTTAAGCCTTCGCCGAAATCGAAAACTTCGTCGGAATAATTTCTGAAATTTTTTAACAACAAATTTTTTATGCGCATTTTTTTGCCAAAATACTGTACTTTAAGGGGCTTTTGTACTATAATAAAAACCGTACATTATCATTTTAGCACAAAAAACGAAAAAACACAAAGGGAATGAAAGCAAATTATGGCCGAAAGCACAAACTTCGATTTTATTTATAATCCTATCAAGGAAAAGATGCGCGAAACGCTTAGCCTGATAACTTATATAACCTACATCGAAAAGCTTAAACCCGTCGATATAGACGGGCGGTATATCGTGCTTCAAACCCCCAACGAAAATTTTGCGCAATACATAACGGGCACCCTTGCCGAAAGAATGCGCGAGGCCATAATCAAGGCCGACGTGGGCGTTTCGGATTTCAGACTTGTGGTGGAAGGCAGCGGCGAATACGCATACAACCCGCCTTCGGCCGAGGTTAGTTTTTCCCTGCCCGCAAACCTTGACAAAAAGTACACCTTCGATTCGTTCGTGGTGGGAAAAAACAACGAGTTTGTATACGCCGCCGCGCTGAACGTGGCCGAAGACCCCGCCGGCACCTATAATCCGCTGTTCATTTACGGCGGAACGGGCCTGGGCAAGACCCATCTTATGCAGGCGATAGCAAACAAGGTGGTTGCCGAAAAACCCGAACTGAACGTTATTTACGTCACCTGCGAGCAATTTGTGAACGAGATAATAGACACGATGTTCACCAGCCGCGGCCCCGACGCGCGCGACCGCGGAAACAAACTGAGGCAGTACTATCGTTCGGCCGACGTGCTTATTATAGACGACATTCAGTTTATTGCCAACAAAAAGGCCGTGCAGGAGGAATTCTTTCACACCTTTAACGAACTGGTATCAAAGGGAAAGCAGATAGTTATATCCTCCGACCAACCTCCTAAGGAACTTACCGCGCTTGAAGAGAGGCTCAGAACGCGCTTTTCGGGCGGGCTGGTGTTCGACATACTGCCCCCCAACTTTGAAACAAAGATAGCCATTTTAAAGCGCAAGGCGTTTGAAAAGAGATGCATAGTCCCCGACGAGGTTTTAACCTTTTTGGCGCAGGATTCGGGCGACGACGTAAGAACGCTGGAAGGCAGGCTTACAAAGGTGATATTCGCCAGCAAACTGCACGAAGCGCCCATCACCGTGGCACTCGCTTCCGAGGCGTTGAACGAGGCGGTTTCGGAGGACGGCAAGGAGGAAATAACCGCCGATTCGGTTATAAACGCCGTGTGTTCTTATTACCGCGTGAACAGGGACGACCTTGTGGGCAAATGCAAAAAGAAGGAGCTTGTTCAGCCCAGACAGATATGCTGCTATCTTATGTGCGAACTGCTTTCGCTGCCGCTTATGTCGATAGGCAAAGCCTTGGGCAACCGCAACCACACCACCATACTCTATTCGCGCAACAAAGTAGACGAGATGAAACAGGTGAACGACCGCATCGCCAAGGACATAGACGACATAAAAAACATAGTGCTTAAAAAATGACAGCCCTGCGGCCGCGGCGCGAAAACGCCCGTTGCCGCCGGACTATCTCCGAATCGATATATGCTTACATTTACCGAAGGACAATTTGACGCGGTTATCGTGGGTGCGGGTCATGCCGGCTGCGAAGCCGCGCTTGCCTGCGCGAGAACGGGCCTTAAAACGGCGATGCTGACTTTAAATTTGGACAGCATCGCTTTTATGGCGTGCAATCCTTCGATAGGCGGCACGGCAAAGGGCCATCTCGTGCGCGAAATAGACGCGCTGGGCGGCGAAATGGGCATAAACGCCGACGAAACGGCCATGCAGTTTAAAATGCTGAACGTGGGCAAGGGCGCGGCGGTGCAGTCGCTGAGATGCCAGTCCGACAAAAACGCCTATCACAGACGGATGAAATCCGTGTTGGAACACACCGAAAATTTAAGGATAGTGCAGGGCGAAGCCGCAAAAATTTTGGTTGAAGACGGCGCGGTATGCGGCGTTGAAACGACTTACGGCGGAATATTTTACTGCAAGGCGGCAATTCTTGCAACCGGCGTGTACCTTAACGCCCGCACGATAACGGGCGAAGTCGTAAAGGACAGCGGCCCCAACGGGTTCGCCCCCGCCACCGCGCTGACAAAGAACCTGATCGAACTCGGATTCAACGTGCGCAGATTCAAGACGGGCACCCCCGCAAGGATAGATTTCAGAACCATAGACCTTGCAAAATGCGACGTGCAGCACGGCGACAGGGAAGTTTACCCTTTTTCGTTCATGCACGGGGACGTACCCGCCGAACAGACCGACTGCTATCTTACCTATACGAACGGCGATACGCACAGAATAATACTTGACAACCTTGACCGCTCACCCCTCTATAACGGGACGATAGAGAGCACGGGGCCGAGATACTGCCCTTCGATAGAGACAAAGGTTGTGCGCTTTTCCGACAAGGACAGACACCAGATATTTATAGAACCTGAGGGCGCGGACACGCTTGAAGCATACATTCAGGGCATGTCCTCCTCCCTCCCGCACGACATTCAGCGCGACATGTACCGTTCGGTGGCGGGGCTTGAAAAGTGCGACATAATGCGGTATGCATACGCAATAGAGTACGACTGCATAGACACGCTGGACGTATACCCCACGCTGGAATTCAAAAAGATTGGCGGGCTGTACACGGCGGGGCAGATAAACGGAACTTCGGGCTATGAAGAGGCTGCCGCGCAGGGACTTATGGCGGGGCTGAACGCCTCGCTTAAAATACGAGGCAAAGCTCCCCTTGTTCTCGGCCGCGACGAGGCGTATATAGGCGTACTTATAGACGACCTTGTTACAAAGGGCACCGAGGAGCCTTACCGCATGATGACCAGCCGCGCCGAACACAGGATAGAGCTGCGGCAGGACAACGCCGACATGCGTTTGACCGAAAAGGGGCGCGAGTGCGGGCTGGTATCCCAAGAGAGGTATGCAAGGTTTTTAAAGCGGAAGCGAGAACTTGAAAGCGCGGCGGAAGAATTGCAGAAAAGACTTTCGGCCGACGAGTCCGACGACATTTTAAAGGCGCACGGCCTGATTTTTTCGCACAGAGGGTGTTCGCCCGCCGAACTGATAAAGCGGGGAGTTCCGCTGGATGATATATGCAGGAAAACGGGCATTCTTGAAGGCGTTGAGCGTTCGGTTAAAGAGAGCGCGGAAACCGAGATACGCTATGAAGGTTATCTTAAAAAATGCCGCGAGCAGATAGCGCGCGCCAAAAAGCTTGAAGACAGGCTGCTGCCCGACGACACGGATTACGACCGGATAGACGGGCTGCGGCTGGAAGCGCGCGAAAAGCTTAAAAAGGTGAGGCCACGCTCGCTGGGGCAAGCCGGAAGAATTTCGGGCGTAAACCCA
>CALVWU010000042.1 GCA_944367955.1 uncultured Clostridia bacterium | reverse complement strand
CGCGCCCCAGTTAAAACTTATATCGAGTATCCAGCAATTAACCAACTCGTCGTCCTCATTCCGATACGAGCCGTTTGAAGAACCCTTTACGATGGTTGTGGCATTGCCTGGCGAGAACGTTGCAACGCCCTCGGAGAGCACTTCTTCGTACTTTTCGGCATCGATTATTATTTTTACGGGGCCGTCAGGCATGGTGAACGTGCATGTGCCGTCGGCGGCGGGGTCGAGTTCGAACGAGGCATCGAACGTAGGCTCTACCGTAACTTCGTTCAGCGAGCTGTTTTCGGGATCGTTGAGCGTAACCTTAAAACTGACCGAATCGCCCTGTTTTGCCTCTTGGGGCAGGCCCGTAACGGTGTATATATCCGACTGCGCGGGAGCTTGAACGGCATATGTCTTACCGCCGTCGTCAGGGCCGTTATCACCTTCGCCGCAGGCGGCGAAGCCGACTGCGAACGCGCACGACGCGGCGAGCGCGGCGCACAGCACAGTCGCGTTTTTTAAAAATCTGTTCATTTTACACCTCCTGATATTCAGAGCCTTTCGCGCTCTGCAACTATATTATATCACGGCCAACGAACCTGTCAAGCGCGGCCGTTTTATTTTTTCGCAACAAAGAACAAAAATCCCAGCTGCAAAAATATCTTCCCCTCGTCGTACTCCTCTTTGCGCGCGTCATATTCGGCCTTGTATTCCTCTATCATGCGGTTGGTCTTTACGGGGTTGTAAAACATGTTCTCTTCGGCGGCAAGCCACAGATGATAGTTAAAGTATATGTCCCACAGTGCCGTGCGCATTCCGCTTTCGAGGCCGACGTCGGATACGCCGCACTTGGCCAAAACGCAGCTTTTATAGCCCGCGGCGGAGAGATACGAAGGTATTTTGCGGCCGCAGTGCCTGTCGCCGCTCTCCTTGGAATCCGCCCATATATCGAACGCCCTGTTGAAAAACTTGTATTCGGGGTATACCAGATTGGCCCCGTCGTCTTCGTCCTGAATGAACAGATACCCGTTCTTTTTTAAAAAGCGGCGCAGTACGCGCAGCAGTTTTACGGGGTCGCTTAAATGCAGAAGAACCGCGGATATGTGGATTATATCAAAGCCTTTTATGTCCTTTTCGTCGGTGTAGTCGCTTAAAACATCGTCGAATTCGTCGCTTAAAATGTCGCATGTGCGGAATTCGTTTTTATCCGAACCGTGCGCGGCAGCCGCCCTTTCCGTCTGGCCGCCGTCGATGTCCACGCCGAGCAGACCCGCGTATTGCAGGCCGTTCAGACGCAGGGCGATATTTTCGCCGTCTGCGCAGCCGACGTCGAGTATATAACTTTCGGCAGTGACGTATTTTTGAAAGAACTCGTGCGAAAAGTCGCGCAGTATTTCGTTCTGCGCCCTCAGCCGCACCGATTCGGAAAGGCTGTGGTGATACAGGCTTTGGCGCAGGGTATCGCCCTTCACCTCGTATTCCGCCTGATCGAATATTTTGCGTATAAGCTCTTCGAGCGGTTCGCCCCGCTTATAGAACGTGATGTTTAGCCTGCCGAGATAAAACCTTACGCGCTTGTAAACGGGGTCGCTTATATCGCGGCCATCGGGATCTATCAGCACGGGCACTATTTTAAAATCTTCGTGTTCGAGCTTCCACTCCACCGCATGGTTTATTTCGTTGAGCACGAAATACGAATTGGCCGAATGGGGACTTATGAACACAACGAACGCCCCCGCATGTTCTATGCCCGACATTATGGCGTCGACAAACTCCGCGCGCGAATCTTTTTCCTGAAACCAGCACGTCGCGCCGTACTGTTCGTCCATGGCCTGCACAACGGGCTGCACAACGCCCAAATCCTGATTTGAAAAACTTATAAAAAAGTCATAATCCCTTTCGCCGTCGCTCTTAGCCGTCATATATGCTTTCCCCCGGATGTATTTACGCAAACAGCCGCGCGCGGCCCTCGGCCGCGGCAATAGCTTTTGTTTACACTATTATATCAGATATTTAACCCGAATGCAAGTGCTATTTTTTTTGCGGCGCGAACGCGCTTTTCGGCCTCTCCGACCGGCGCAAAGCGAAAAGCGGCGCGCCCGCGCAGCTTATGCTGCGCGGGCGCGCCGTAAAACTTTATGCCGCTAAAAAGGATACCCGCAAAAAGGGGTATCCTTTGAAAGCAAAATTATCTCTTGGAGAACTGAGGAGCGCGACGGGCTTTTTTGAGGCCGTACTTCTTTCTTTCCTTGACGCGGGGGTCGCGGGTGAGGAAGCCTTCCTTTTTTAAAGCCGCGCGGCTGTCGGGTTCGGCCTGCAAAAGAGCGCGGGCGATACCCAGGCGGATGGCGTTAGCCTGGCCGGTATAGCCGCCGCCGTAAACGTTTACCATTACGTCGTACTTGCCTTCGGCACCCAGAAGGGCGAGGGGCTGCTTTACGACATACTGCAAAACCGACTGAGGGAAATAATCTTCGAAAGTTCTGTCATTGATAACGATCGCGCCCGAACCTGCGGGAATGAGGCGAACGCGGGCGATGGCCTTCTTTCTTCTGCCGGTGCCCCAGAACTGTAATTTTTTCTTTAAATTAGCCTTTGCCATAATTTATACCTTAACCCCTTTTAGAATAACTTAAGCTCTTCGGGCTTCTGCGCTGCGTGGTTGTGTTCTGCGCCCTTGTATACCCTTAACTTTTTAATCATATCCCTGCCGAGCGAATTTTTGGGAAGCATGCCCTTTATCGCTTCGTAAACAGCGAGGTCGCTCTTTTCGGCAAGCATCTTTTTGTAGGATACCTCTTTTAAGCCGCCGATATAACCTGTATGATAGCGATAAAATTTATCGGTAAGTTTTTTACCGGTAAGAACAACCTTGTCGGTGTTTATAACTATCACAAAATCGCCCGTATCGACGTTGGGCGTAAAAGTGGGCTTGTTTTTACCGCGAAGCACGGCGGCTACTTTGGAAGCCAATCTTCCCAGAGGAACGCCGGCTGCATCGACAACGTACCACTTTCTTTCAACCGATTGGGCATTTGCCATATACGTTTTCATTGTTTACTCCTTGACCTATTTTCTCTGCAAATCAGTATATTCATGTCATTTCTTTGCTGTTTTTTTAAATGTAAACTTATTTTATTATTAAATGAAATTTATGTCAAGCCGTTTTATGTTGCGTTTTTAAAGTTTTTTTAAAATTTGAAAATTATTTTTTGCCGCGTTTTGAGGGCGTTTGACATAAAAACGGCCGCGGCGCGCATTCGGAACGCGCCGCGCGCGCAAACCGCCCGCACGGTTGACCGTACGGGCGGTTTATTTACATTGATTATTGCCCGCACTGCACATGCGGCATGTTTTACAGAGCGGCCGCACCCACTATGGCCGCGCCGACGCCCGCGCATATAAGAAAAGCCGCGGCGCACATACCCAAGCTTATCGCCGCTTTAAGCCATATATTTTTTACCTGTTTTATAATAATAAGGTTTAAAATCATAAAAAGACCGCTTATCGCGCCGCCTATCGCGCCGCCGACCACGGGCAGCATGCTTACCAATGCGGGCGTATTGCCCCATACGAGCACGAGAGCGAATATTGCGACCGACATGGCGACTTCGTACCACTTGACGGGCTGCGTTACCTGTATCTCCCTGCCTTCGACGACCAGCTTTGAACCTTTTACATAATTGCCCTGCACGACGAAGTTTATGCAAACGTCGCCCTCGGAAAGACAGTATGTGTTTTTAGCCGTCTTTTTAAGCGGAACGCCGTTGACGCAAACAGACTTTTTGCCCGTCCACGCACTCTCTTCATACACTATCTGCCCATACTTTTCGTCGTCGATGACCACTTTCATACTTCACCTCTTATTTATATTTCCCGCGGCGGCCGCAAACTTTTGAATGCTTGCTCAAATACGATGGGCCGCGCGACTATAAAAATTATATTCCCATTATACTGGAAAGTTAAGTATTTTTCCCATTTTTGTGGGAAAATGTGAAATATGGATATATTTGGCGAAAGGCTGAAAGAACTTAGAATGGAAAAGGGGCTGGGACAGGTTGCGCTTGCAAAGCAGTTGGGCGTGGGCAAATCGGTTATAAGCCTGTGGGAAAAGGGACAGTGCGAGCCGACGCTGGGCAATCTTATCAAAATAGCCGCGTTTTTCGACGTGAGCATAGACTATCTTGCGGGACTTGCATAGGCTTGCCGGCACACACGATTTTTTCCGCCGCAAGGCAGTGCGGCCGTTCCGTTAGCCGCGGGCGGGTCTGAGGGAGAAAGTTTAATGCGCGGCCGCCTTTGAAAAACGCGGCTTTTCCGCCCCCGCCGTTTAAAGCTGCGAACGACATATAAAAATATGGCCATATGCGCATATCGGAACAAACGGGCCGCCGCGGAAAAGAATGCAATGTTTGCGTACAAATTGTGCACACAATACACAATTTTTGTTTGACAGAAACAATTTTATATAATATAATATAGTAAACCGAACGCGGAAAGGAATATTTTTCCGCCGTTTAAATTCAATTCTTCGAAGGAGAGAGAAATGTATTGTTCACATTGCGGTAAAGAAGTTTTAAACGAAGCCTATGTTTGCCCCGCATGCGGCTGCAAGATAGCAGGCAACGACGACAGGCTTTCATCGCTGAGCATAGTGGGCTTTGTACTGGCGTTTTTGATGCCCCTTATCGGCTTTGTAGTCAGCATTATAGCCAACAGTTGCGCAAAACACAACGGCGACGAAAAGAGCGCGACCTTTGCAAAGGCCGGCACGGTTATTGCCGCCTGCCTTATGATAATCTATATTTTGGTCATCGTAGTGTCCGGGATATTTATCGGCTCGGCAATAATATCGAACATGACGGTTACGGCAGCAGTCGCCGTCGCTTGATTTTAAAAAGATAATTATATATCCCCGCGCGGTCGGCGCATTGAATGCGCCGACCGCGCTTTTTTTGCGCAAAATAATGCATCCGCCGCGCCATATGGCGCGGCGGATGCATTATGCTGATAATTATATACTTTATTTGACGAGTACGGCCTTTATCCTTTTAACGCCGGCCGAAACGTTTTCCTGCTTGGCTATTTTAAACGTACCCAAAACGCCCGTGCGTTCAACGTGGGGGCCGCCGCAGATCTCCTTGGAAAAATCGCCTATGGTATAGGTTTTAACCTTTTCGCCGTACTTGCTTTCGAAAAGACCCGTAAAACCTTCGGCCTTGGCCTCGTCGAGCGACATCTCCTTCATCACCACGGGTTCGTCCTTGGCTATTTCGCCGTTTACGAGGTCTTCGACCGCCTTTACCTCTTCGGGGGTGAGTTTGCGGGGGAAATTAAAGTCGAAACGCAGCCGTTCTTCGGTGATGTTTGAGCCCTTTTGATTTACGTCGTCGCCGCACACGCGCTTTAATGCGGCATGCAGAAGGTGGGTGGCGGTGTGCAGTTTAGTAGTTTCTTCTTTGTGGTCGGCAAGGCCGCAAGCGAACTTCTGTTCGCTGCCCGCGCGCGACTTGGCCTGATGTTCGGCAAAGGCCGCGTTGTAACCTTCGACGTCCACGGCAAGGCCTTTTTCGCGCGCCATCTCCTGCGTTATCTCCACGGGGAAGCCGTAAGTATCGTACAGATGGAAGGCTGTAACGCCGTCTATCTTTTCACCGGCGGCCTTGCCCGCGGCAACTTTTTCGAACTCCTTTAAACCCTGGGCAAGCGTTTTAGAGAATTTGGCCTCTTCCTTGCCCAGCTCCTCCGCTATCTTGGCGGCGTTGGCGGTAAGTTCGGGATATACCGAGGCGTATTTTTCTATTATTGTCTTGGACACCTCGTTCAGCGCGCCCTGGGGCAGGCCGAGATTGCGCCCGAAGCGCACGGCGCGGCGGATTATCCTTCTTAAAATATAGCCCTGGTCGGTATTTGAAGGCACTATGCCCTTGGTGTCGCCCAGCATGAAAGTTGCCGTGCGAACGTGATCCAAAACGACGCGGAAAGCCTTGGTTATATCCTCGCTCTGGCCGTATTTAAGCCCGGTTATCTGCTCTATTTTTGCAATCGCGCCCTCGAATATATCCGTTTCGTACACGCTGGCCTTGCCGTTCAGGATGCAAAGGGTGCGCTCCAAACCCATGCCCGTATCGACGTTGCGCTGCTTCAACGGCTCGTATGTGCCTGCGGCCGTCTTGTTGTACTGCATGAACACGTCGTTCCAGATCTCCAAAAACGTGCCCGAAGGGGCCTTGTCGAAATCGTAGGGGCCGAGTTTGTCCGCTTCGGCATGGTTGCGGATTATGTGCATTTCGGTATCCGGGCCGCAGGGACCGGTGGTGCCGGCAGGCCCCCACCAGTTGCCGCTTTTGGGCAGAAAGAATATGTGTTTGGGGTCTATGCCGCACTCTATCCATTTGTTCGCGCTCTCGTCGTCGCGGGGGCAGTCGTCATCGCCCGCAAAACAGGTTATGGCAATATCTTCGACGGGAATGCCGAGGTATTTTTGCGAAGTTAAAAATTCAAACGACCAGGGGATCATCTGCTCTTTGAAATAGTCGCCCAGCGACCAGTTGCCCAGCATTTCAAAGAACGTGCAGTGCGAGCTGTCGCCCACCTCGTCTATGTCGCCCGTGCGCACACACTTCTGCACGTCCGTGAGCCTGTTGCCCGCAGGGTGTTTTTCGCCCAGCAGATAGGGCACAAGCGGGTGCATGCCCGCCGTGGTGAACAGCACCGTGGGGTCGTTTTCGGGAATGAGCGAGGCCGAAGGTATCACCGCATGCCCCCTCTCCTTAAAAAAGCCGAGGTATAAACTTCTTAAACTTTCGCTTGTCAACTCTTTCATATATAATTTCCTTAAATTTGCTTTCGTCAAACATTATACACTTGCCCGGCGCGCTTAGTCAAACGCGCAGAGGGAGTATTTTTTATTTATAGAATATTTTTTTATTTTTTGAGCGGGCGGCGCGCTTGCGCGCCGCCCGCGCCGGAGCAACGCGGCAATACGCTTACTTTTTGGCTATCTCGTACCCCTCTTTGCCGTCCTTTACGATATACCCCGCGCCGTCGATGCGCGCGCGGAGCGCGTCGGCTTCGGCCCAGTTTTTGGCCTTTTTTGCCTGCCAGCGCAATTCGGCAAGCTCCTTTACCTCTGCGGGAATATCGTCGGAGGGGGATTTTAAGGCGACTTCGGCAAGATATTCGGCGGGCTGTTTTTTGAACAGGCCGAGCAGCGAATAGGTGGCGCGCACCTGATATGCGTCCTCCGCGCAGGAAGCGTCGCCCGCGGCGAGCTTGGCCGAAATGCCCTTGAACAGCGAGAATAGCTCGGAGAGGGCGAGCGCGGTGTTGAAGTCGTCGTCCATGGCGCGGTTGAACCTTTCGTCGATTTCCGCGTTGCCCTTCGAGCCGGGGCCGAACCTGTCCTCGGTCTCCTTTAAAATTTTGTAAAATGCCGTAAGATGCCTTTCGGCTTCGGGGAAGAGCGTATCGGTTATGTTTATATCGTTGCGGTAATTGGTTTGCAGCAGCGCGAACTTAATGGCCTCGTTGGTGTATTTTTTTAAAAGGTCTTCCAAGAGCAGCGAATTGCCCAGCGATTTAGACATCTTTTGCCCGTTCACCTTTATGAGGCCGTTGTGCGTCCAGTACTTTACAAACCGCTTGCCCGTAAGACTTTCGGTCTGCGCGATCTCGTTTTCGTGATGGGGGAAGATGAGGTCGCGCCCGCCGCCGTGTATATCTATCTGCTCGCCGAAGGCGGCGCGGTTCATGGCCGAACACTCTATGTGCCAGCCAGGTCTGCCGTCGCCCCAGGGCGAGGGCCAGAAAATTTCGCCCGGCTTTGCGGCCTTCCACAGTGCGAAATCGGCGGGGTTCTTCTTCTCTTCGGCGTTCTCCACCCTCACTCCATCGAGCATATCCTCAACCGAACGATTGGAGAGACAGCCGTAACCGGGAAAGGACGAAACATCGAAATACACGTTGCCCGAAGGCGACGCATAAGCATGTCCGCTTTGGATAAGACGGGAGATAAAATCCTGAATATTGCCTATGTTTTCGGTGGCTTTAAGCCATACGTCGGGGTCGTCTATATCCATTTCGCGCATCACTTTGTCGATATGCTCTATCATTTTTGCGGCATATTCGTCGGCGGGGACGCCCTCTTCGGCGGCGCGGGCTATGATTTTATCGTCCACGTCGGTATAGTTGCGGGCGTACGTCACCTTATATCCCTTTTTTTGCAGGTATTTACGCATTATGTCGTAGATGAGTGCCTGAAAGCCGTGGCCGATGTGGGCCTCGCCCGAAACGGTAATGCCGCAGGCGTACATCTTTACCCTGCCATCTTCGAGGGGCACGAATTCTTCCTTGGTTCTCGTCAATGTATTGTATATCCTCATATAATCTCCTTTATATAATCGCCTTTAACGCGTCTCGCGCCGCATGATTGATTTTAAACGGAGCCGCGCGACACAAAAATCAGTCGCCGTCCTTCAATTCCTTCATAAGCTCTTCCAGAGCGAACATCCTTTCGCGCAGGGCGCAAACCTCGTCGCGCAGAGGGTCGGAATTGTCCTGATAGAGATCGATGCCCTCCTTGCCGCCGCGAATGCGCACGACGCGCGCGGGAACGCCCACGACGGTGGCATGGGCGGGAACGTCGCGCAAAACCACCGCGCCCGCGCCCACTTTTGCATAGTCGCCTATGCTGATGTCGCCAAGCACCTTTGCCCCGGCGGAAATTACGCAGTTTTTGCCCACGGTGGGATGGCGTTTGCCCGCCTGCTTGCCCGTGCCGCCCAGCGTTACGCCCTGATATATTACCGAACCTTCGCCCACTTCGGCCGTTTCGCCTATCACGACGCCCATGCCGTGATCGATGAATACTCCGGGGGCTATGCGGGCCGCGGGGTGGATTTCGATACCCGTGCGGCGGCGGGAATACTGGCTTACCGCGCGGGCCAGAAGCTTTAAGCGCATCCTGTACAGCCTGTTGGCCAGCCTGTGGTGCGAAAGAGCCTTTACCCCCGCATATGTAAGCCATACTTCGAACTTGCTGCGCGCGGCCGGGTCGTTTTCCATTGCCGCGGCTATATCCATGCGTAGTCGTTTAAAGAACATGTTTACACCTTTTATTAAAATCGAAAGAAAAATCCGGCGGCAAAATCCGACGGTGTAAAAGCCATTCGCGACCGTTGAAAGCGCGGACGGCTAACTGGCGAAAGAAAAAAGCGCGCCCTTACATACTATGTAAAGGCGCGCGACCGCTGTTCCACTTTACTTCGGCAAAAATTGCCCTTTTT
Organism: uncultured Clostridia bacterium; assembly: GCA_944367955.1. GTDB lineage: Bacteria > Bacillota > Clostridia > Christensenellales > Borkfalkiaceae > Coproplasma. Next base: position 3,718 of record CALVWU010000042.1, on the reverse strand, counting down.
GCTCGCTTACGGGGAGAGTTCCGCGGGGTATTGACCCGACCGTGCAACATGGTTGCAGACAGCGCATACCCGTTCGGCGCACCGGAGAGGACTTTCAGCCGACGATCCTCCCTCTCTGCCGGCGCGGCACATGAACAGATTTTCTGCCATAAGGTTTATATAAGTATATAATAAACTCCGAAAAAACGCAAGCGTTTTAAACACGTTGAGGGCGGGCGCGGAGCGGCGTTTTAAACGACGCTTAAAAGACTTTGCGCTCCCAGCCGTCAAAGTCGGGGATTTTGTTTTGCTCGATAAAGCCGCGGAATAACTCCTTTACGAAGTTGAAATCCTGCGCGCCGTAAAAGTACAGCGACAGGCTTCCGTCTTCCTCCTCTTTCGTTACGCACAGCGAGATGCAGTGCCTTTTTATCTTTTTTGAAAAGAGGCCGCGCCTTAAATCGTTGAACGCGGACACCGACGCCACGCCCGAAACGGGAGGATACGCATACACCGCGATGTCGGCGCGCTCTTTGCTCATGTTTTCGTAAGAGGAACGAAGCAGCTCGAAACGGGCCGAAAGTTCGCTTAAATCATTCAGCCTGCGCGAATATTTTCTTATCTCTTTTATATCGAAATCGTCAAATCCGGCTGCGTCGAAGTTATAATAAAACTCGGTCATCATCTTCCTCCTTTAAAATCATTGAACGGCGCATATGCCCGCCCGAACACGGCCGCCAAATAAAAAATCAAGTTTTGGACGACAGTTTGAACACGTCGCGCGAAAGCCCCATTACGAAGATGTGGTCGCCGTCGCGGAAGGCATAGTCGGGCATGGGCGTGGGGTTTATGTTGTTGCCGTTTTTGATGGCTATAATGTTGATCTTATATTTTTTGCGCACGTCGATTTCGGCGATGGTTTTGCCCTTCCACTCCTTTACGATGGGAACTTCGAATATGGCATAGCCGCCCGCAAGGGCGATGTAATCGAAAATATTGTTGCCGTTGTGCCGGATGGCGAGCTTATCGGCCACTTCGCCGTCGGCATATATAATTTCGTCCGCGCCTATCTTGCGCAGCAGCTCGCACTGCACCTCGTCGCGGGCGCGGGCGGCAACGTACCTTGCGCCCAACTTCTTTAAGGTATATGTCGTCGTCATCGAAGCTTCGAAGTCGTCGCCGACGGTTATGAAGCACAGATCGAACGAGGGAATATCGAGGGCGCGCAGCACGTCTTCGCTTGTATAGTCTGCGATGCGGGCGTCATCGAAATGGGTGGCCACTTTTTTTATGCTGTCCTCGTTGCGGTCGAGCACGAGCACGTCGTGGCCGAGATCCTGCATTTTTTCGGCGAGGTGGCTGCCCAGCCTGCCGATGCCTATTATCAGAATGGATTTTTTCATATCAGCTCCTTTAACCTATGATTAAATTTCCGGGCACCCTTGAAATTGAAACGGGCTGCCGTTCGTTTGAGAACACGAGTATCAGGGTGAACCCCCCAACGCGGCCGAGGTACATTAAAAAGATGAGTATCAGCTGGGAAGCGACGCCGAGCGAACCCGTTATGCCGCACGAGAGGCCCACCGTGCCTATCGCCGAAACGACTTCGAACACCACCTCGAACGAGGTATAGCCCGCTTCGGCCTCTATCGCGCAGATTATCATCGAACAGAATATGACGGCGATGATATACACCGAAAACACCGTGCCGGCCTGGGGATATGCGTCGTCTTCGAAGCGGCGGTTGAACACCGAAGCTTCGGTGCGGCGGCGGGACGTGGCTATCGCCGACATCACGAGCACGGCAAACGTAGTCGTCTTTATGCCGCCCGCGGTGGAGCCGGGACTGCCGCCTATGAACATCAAGACGACGGTGAGCATGCCGCCCGCGCTTGAAAGGAATTTTGAAGATACGGTGTTGAAACCCGCCGTGCGGGGGGAGATTGACATGAACAGCGTGGCCAGCAGCTTTGTGCCCGCGTCCTTGTCGCCTATGGTTTGGGGGTTGTTCCACTCGAACGCCATGAACATGGCCCAGCCGACGATAATCAGCGCGGCCGTCATCGAAAGTACGACCTTTGTGTGAAAGTTATACTTTTTAAAGTGCAGCCCGTTTTTGATGAGGTCGCCCCACACAAAAAAGCCTATGCCGCCTATAACTATCAGCGCGCACACCGTAAGGCAGACGACGGGATCGGATATGTAGGCGTTGAGCGAATCCTGACCGTACCAGCCCGTAAGCGTATAGCCGCAGTTGCAAAAGGCAGAAACGGCGGTGAACACCGACTGCCACACCCCCCTCCCCCAGCCCATAACGGGCACGAAGGAAAAGCAGAGCAGGAACGCGCCGACGACTTCGCACGAGAAGGTTACTATAATTATATATTTTACAAGTTTTCTTATGCCCTCTAAATTTACAAACCCCGCCGACTGCATCACCAGTTTGCGCTGGGAGAGCGACGAGCGTTTCTGCACATACAAAAAGAATACCGAAAGTATGGTTATAAGCCCCAGACCGCCCACCTGCATCAGCACGAGGATTACGGCCTGGCCGAAATACGACCAGTGCGAGGCCGTATCAACGGCGGAAAGTCCCGTTACGCACGTCGCGCTGGTGGCCGTAAAAAACGCCGCCATAAAATCGACTTCGCCGCTGTTGGAGGCCGCGGGTATGCACAAAAACGCCGTACCCACCATTATTGCCGCAAACACGCTTATGGCTATCATCGCCGCGGGCGGCAGTTTGAATTTTCTTGAAACAGTCATGTTTTGATTATAACTTAACGCGTAAAAAAAATCAACAGTTTAAGCGAATTGCCGCTTTCGTCGCTTTTTTGCATGCTATTTGTAAATTTTTCACAAATTTCACAAATATTAGTCATAAAAAGCCGACAATCCCTTGACTTTATACTTACGTTATATTACAATAAGAACAGTAACAAAACAGTCTGAAAAATATTAACAAAGGAGAGTTTTGTATGAAAAGGGAACGCATCGAAGAGATTGCCGAAATTTTGGACAAGCGCGGCAAGATGACGTTGGAGCAACTTGAAGAAGTTTTTCCCAACGTTTCGCAGATGACGCTCAGGCGCGACCTGTTCCAGCTTGAAGAGGACGGCCGCATCATCCGCATACGCGGCGGCGCGATGTCGGTTAAGGAAGTTCAAAAAGTTTCGGGCGAGGCCTACACCAAAAAGACCACGATAAACACCGACGCAAAGATAGTGATTGCGCAAAAGGCCGCAACGCTCATCGACGAAGGCGTATCGATATTCTTGGACGGCGGCACGACGGCCATGTATCTTTCGAAAGAGATGCCCGACATCCACTGCAACGTGTTCACGAACGGCATTGCCGTGGCAATGGAGCTTGCGCAGAAAAAGAACGTTGCCATAACCGTTGTGGGCGGACAGCTTATGAAGGACAACCTTTCCACCGCCTCCCCCGCGGCAAAGGAATACTTTGCGCTTACAAACTTTGAAATCGCGATAGTTTCGGCCACCGCTTTCACCCCCGAAAACGGGTTCAGTTGCAACAGCCAGGTGGAAGCCGATCTGCTTAAACAGGTGTTCAAAAAGGCCCGTCACGTGTATATGATGCTCGACAGCTCGAAGATAGGCAAGATAAACTCGTATACCTTCGCGCACATAGAGGACATCGACGTGCTCATCACCGACGACACCTTCCCCAAGGAATTCAAACAGATATTCGAAGACCACAACATCGTGGTGATGTAACG
>CALVWU010000041.1 GCA_944367955.1 uncultured Clostridia bacterium | reverse complement strand
GAACCGTGTCAGGATAGGGATATAGCAGCACTAAACAGTCCCGACGGTGTGCCATAAGGTTGCTTTGCAGTAGCTACCTGCATGGTTTACGCTTCGGCTTTGACGGGCAAAAAGGGCTGCGCAGTTTTTTTGAAAGAGCGCGGCGCGCATTTTTATGCGCGCCGCTTAATTTATGCAAAATACTTTACAAAAAAACGGACGGCCGCCGCGAAAAAAAAGCTTTTTTCGCGGCGGCCGATTTTACGGACAAAATTCAGCGGTTGAACATGAGTTTTTCGGAGTTGAACATCATGCCGAGCGCGAGCGAAAGCAGCACTGCGCAGACTATGTTCACACACATTGTGATAACGAACGGCGCAACGGCAAACGTGCCTGCCATTACCGAAGATATGCACAGCGCGCTGTTTAATACGGGGATAAAGAACAGGCCTATCGGCGGCGTCGTTACAGCCATAGAGACAACCGAGCAGATGACCGCAAGCACCATTACGGGAGCGATAAGCCCGTTGGCCTCCTTTGTGGATTTGGCATAGGCCGAAACGATTGCAAGCAGCGAAACCAGCACAAGTACCGTGGAAATGACCACGAGGAACAGCCCGATATAGTCGAGCGGGCCGTATGATGCAAGAGTGAACCCCACATCCATGCCGCCCATAAGATTGGGCAGCGACAGTATCAGCCCGAAAAAGCTGGATATGCCGCTTAGTACCGCGATGACCGAAAGCGAAAGTATTTTGCCTACGGCGAGGTATCCGCGCTTGACGGGCGTGACGAGCAGAGTGGCTATCGTACCCCTCTCCTTTTCGCCCGCGATGGATTCGAGCACGACCGCCACGCACCCGGAAAGCAGAAGCATTATAAGTGCCATGGGCACGACCATCGACAGCACGGTTGACGAAACATCGCCGCCATCGGCGAGGTCGTAGCCGTCCCCGCCGGAATTTATGTTGAACACGTTGGCTATTGATTGTTCGTATGTATCGAGCAGTGCGACCACGGCGGAATACGCAGCCGCCGAGGAAGTTTTTGCGGAGTTGTAATATACGGACACTTCGGGCGCGTTCTAGCTGACGGTGAGGCTGTCGAAATCTTCGGGAAATACGACAAAAATATCGACGTCTCCCTCCCTTACCGTATCTTTGGCCTCGTCATCGGAGACTGAAAGTTCTTTGACCTCGAACGCGGAGTTTATTGCGGAGGACAGGCTTTGAGGCATGTTGCGCACATAAGCGATGGGAACGGAGTCATCGACAAGCAGGTTGTTGAACACCGCTCCGAGGGCGGAGTATACGGCAAACAGCACCAGACCGGGCAAAAATATAGTGGTTAACAGCAATCTCGGATCGCCGAAAAAGCGGCGGAATTCCTTTTTTATGATTGTGATGACGGCCTTCATTCGGCACCTCCCGTGGCGGCGGAATACAGATCGAAAAATTTATCTTCGAGGTTGCACTCACGAGTGAGTGCGGCAAGAGTATCGAGGGCGACGAGTTTTCCGTTTATTATTACCCCCACCCTGTCGCAAAGTTTTTCGGCAAGAGAGAAGATATGCGTGGACAAAATTATGCACTTGCCCATGTCGCGCAGCTCCGAAAGGTAGTCGGTGACCGTTTTGGCCGTGAGCACGTCGAGGCCGTTTGTGGGCTCGTCGAAGATGATAAAATCGGGCTCGTGCACGACGGACACGGCTATCGACGTCTTTTGCTTCATGCCGGTGGAGAGATTTGCAAGCTTTACCTGCGCGAATTTATCTATGCCGAAGCGGGAAAACAGTCGGCTCTTACGCTCGTTGCGGACGTCGCAGGGAACTTCGTGCAGCTCTGAAAAGAAATCGAAGAGATAGTCGGGAGTGAAAAAATCTTCAAGCTTTAATTCGCTTGTAAGAAAGCCTATTTTGCCGCGCACCTTTTGAGGGGCGGAAACTACGCTTTCGCCTTCGATAAAGGCGTCGCCCGAATCGGGCTTTATTAAAGTTGAAAGCATGCGCAGCGTGGTTGTTTTGCCCGCACCGTTGGGGCCGAGCAAGCCGAAAATTTCACCCTTGTCCGCCGTGAACGATATGTCGTTTACGGCGATTTTGACCTTGTTGCCGCCTTCGAGCCGCTGCTGCTTTATAGGCAGACGAAAGGTTTTGGTGAGATGTTCGGCCCTTAAAATGGGTTCCATGGCTGTTGAACTTATACTCCTTTATTATTTTGCAAAGCGGACTTGCACCGCTCTTTTATATTGTACTATAACCGCACGCAAAAAGTAAAGTATTTAGCGCATATATGCGGGTCTACTCATCGTTGACAGGCAGTTTTGCGCAGGTTGCGCGCCGGGAACGGCAGTTGCCCGCCGACGCCGCGCATACAAGAAAGAGGCGGCGCGCAGTGCCTGCGCGCCGCCCCATGGGGCCTTTTTGATTTGTTAAATTACACCCGTACAGTAGAGAACAATGCATGCGATGGCAAGCAACACAAGGTACAGGCTGAACCACTTGTAGTTGGCCTTTTTTATGGCGTTTACCATAACTTTGATGGCAAACAGACCCGAAACGGCCGCTACGATAAATCCTATCGCTATGCACCAGCCCGCATCGGGGCCCATGGCCTCGAACGACAGGGCAAGATCGCCGTCTATCGCTCCCTTTAAAAGAGAGACCGCAAAGCTGCCCAAAATTACGGGTATACTCATTAAAAACGAGAACTTTGCAAGATCTTCAGACCTGCCCCCGGCGAGCACGCCCGCGCAGATGGTGGTGCCGCTGCGCGAAAGTCCGGGAAAGAGTGCGGCGACCGCCTGAGCGCAACCCATAGAGATTGTAGTGCGCCAGCACAGGGGAAGCTGCTTTTCGCCAGGCCTGCGCTTTGCAACGATTTCCGTGGTGAGAAGCAGAGCCGCGGTGAGCGTGAAGAATATGGCAAGCAGAATGCCGATATACGGGCTGCCGCCGATTACCTCGTCGGACCAATCCATAAGCAGCACCCCAACGATGCCCGCGGGAATGGTGGCCGCTATGAGATAGAGAAGCGTATCGAAGGGCTTTTTGAACAGATCGATAATATCACGCCAAAAGAGCGCACACACGGCTATCAGTGTGCCGACGTGCAGTATTATATCGAACAGCAGACCGACGTCAAGCCCCATCAGATTTTTGACAAGAGCCAGGTGGCCGCTTGAAGACACGGGCAAAAACTCGGTTAATCCCTGAACGAAGCCGAGCACTATCGCCTGCCAGATTTCCATAGGCTGATCCCCTTAAAACTGCGCAAAGAATTATTCTTCTTCGGCTTCGAGCAGGTCGCTGTATGCGTCCTTATGCAATGTTACGGTTGTTTCGCCGCCGAAATCATCGACGATCATCGAACGGCGGGCGGTGGTGACGTCGGATATTGCACTATCCTTTATAAAATTATAGTACATATTCTGGAACGTGCCTTCTTTAAGCACTTCCTCTGCCGTCCACGCGATGTCCTGACCGTAAACCGCGCCGCCGGCGGTTTCGAAAGTTGCGGTAACATATATAACATGCCAGCCGTAGTCGCCGCCGCACACATAAATCGTGCCCGCGCCCTCGTTTATGGCCTCCTGAGCGGCATATTCGAATTCGGGAACATAGTCGGTTTCGTATGCGGAGATGGAATAGCCGATATACTGCGAAAGTACGCCCGTATCGGTGGTGTAGGCGTATTGAAGTTCGTTTACAGCGCAGAGAGCCTTGTAAGCCTGGCTGTCTTTGACGAAGAGCGACGAGATGGAAGTGTCGCTACCTATATCGACCTTGCCCGTGGCATAGACAAACTTGGAATAATCTATCTTTTTAAGGCTGTCGTCGGCGAGGTCTTTGGTGTCGTCGGTGTAGTAGTCGTTGTAGTCGGTGACGTTGTAGCTGTCGAGCGTGTCGTATGTTACGGCTTCGCCGCCCATGACGAAATCGACATAGGACTTAAACTCCTTTAAGAAGCCGTCGATGTCCACTTTTGCGGGGACGAGAGTATAAGTTTCGTCCTTGTTTTCATACACGGAGCCGTTGTAGGAATAGAGACCCGTGTACTTTTCCAACGTCTTGTATCTGTCGGTGTTAGTTAAATTGTCTTCAAAGAACAGATAATTTCTGCCCTCGGTTTTTCCGTAATAATCGATGTTGCTTTCGGACGCGTCGAAGGAGTAGTCGGTTGCGCCGTTAAACCATGCGCCGCGCTGATCGCCGGCGGTTATATCCGCAAGCAGGCTCTGACGCCTTAAATAATACTGAGCCGAGGTATCGGAAGAGTCGATCTGCGTGTTGTCCTTTGCACTGAAAGGAAGCAGGATGTTGTATACAAAGCCGTAGGTGCCGCCGTCGGTGCCGTCGGTTGCGGGCGCATAGAGCACGAACGAAGTGTCGCTCATCGACCCCATCGAGGTTTCGAAGGCCGAGGCACTTGAATTGGATATGGTCTGTTCGGCAAGTTCGGTATTGTACCTGTCGCGAATGAACGTATAAACTCCGTTTTCGTCCACGGAATCGATGAGAGCCTCCTGCTCTGCCTGGTAGCGTTCATAATATTCGTTTATGACCTGCTGCTGAAGCTGGGAGAGGTATTCATCCGAAATATAGCTTATGGCCATTATGTCGCGCACGTCCTCGTCTTCGCCGATGAGGAAGTTGTTTTTTAACCCTGCGACAAACTGAGCATAGGCGCGGCGGCGGGTAGATGGCGTAGAGCCTTCGAGTTCGTCGTCGGCATACGCGCCGCTGTCGCCGAGGAGATAACTGTAACCTTCGCCGGAATATCCGGTGTAGATGCCGTAGTCGAAGTTTCCGTCTTCGTCGAGGGGAAGGTAATTTTCAACCTCCTCTCCCGCTCCGCCGGGAACCGTGCGGGTTTCGCCGGAAGAGGACGAATCGTCTTCATCCTCGTCGATGATGCCCTGTTCTATGGAATCTATCGAAGAGTTGATGGACGAATAGAACGAATAGCGGGCGAGCAGAACGCGGCTGCTTTCGCCGTCGTCGCTTTCGGCCGTTTCGCCTTCGAGCAGCAACTCGTACTTTTCGACGTCGCTTTCGGCGGCGTTATACTTTTGAAGGAAAGAGCTGTCGCTTTCGCACTTGTCGGCGATAAGACTGAGCGTTGCGTACTGCGAAACGACGGCGGTGCTTGTGAGGGCCTCGACGAGCATTTCGAACACTTCGGCAACGGACGAGCCGCTTTGAATGTAGGAATAACCGACGTTGTAATAAGCGGCCATGAGATCGCGCTTTATTATATTTTCGGGCGCGATGCACGACGCATATTCGGCCAGTCCCTCTTGGGTAAGCATATCGCTTTTGGTGATATCGACGGTGGCGATTATCTGGTTCATGTCTTCTTCGTTGCGGGTGGCGTTTGCGCAGCCGGGAAGAACGACGGACATTGTGAGTGCGGCGGCAAGCGCGCCGCAGACAAGTACTTTACTTTTCATTAAAACTTTTCTCCGTGAGGAAAGCCTTTTACGGCCGTCCTTTTTTACAACACGCATTTATTATACGATATTTAAAGTATTATAGCAAACGAATTTTAAGTATTTTGGGTGAAACTTGCGGCAAATTTTAAAAAATTTATCATTCCCGTCATAGTTTTTACCGGTGTGGCCGAGGGTTTGAACTCGATTGCGGGCACACGAGCCATCGACAGGGTAACTTTGCCGGCATACCTTTGAAGCGCGGCGGAGAGTCTTCCGTCGCCGAGAGCGTTTATCGAAGGCAGTTCGAGCGAGCCCCCCTTTGCGTTTACGCTTATCTTTTTTACGTTGAACGCCGAGGCATAGGCCTTTAACACGGCGATTATGAGAAGATTGAACACGCAATCGGGCAGCGGGCCGAAGTTATCTTCCATAGAGCGCAGTACGCGCTTGTAGTCGGCCACGGTGCGTATTTCGGCTATCTGCTTGTACGCGTCCAGCCTGCCCGCGCTGCTTTCGACGTAACTTTCGGGAATGTATGCGGTTGTCTTTATTTCGAGTTCGGCGGCGAACGGGTTTTCGCCCGTAAGCTCTTCCTTCAACAGTTTTGAATACAGCTCGTATCCCACCTTATCCATGTGGCCGTGCTGTTCGGCTCCGAGCACGTTGCCCGCGCCCCTTATTTCGAGGTCGCGCATGGCTATTTTGAATCCCGAACCGAGTTCGGTGAACTGCATTATGGCCTTTAATCTTTCGGTGGCCTCGCTTGTCATTACCTTATCGGGGCGGAAGGTGAAGTACGCCGACGCAAGCCGGCTGCCCCTGCCCACGCGACCGCGCAGCTGATACAGCTGGGATATGCCGAGGCGGTCGGAATCGATGACGATTATCGTGTTTGCGTTGGGCAGGTCGATTCCGTTTTCGATTATGGTAGTGGTTACGAGCACGTTTTTTTCGCCGCGGTAAAAGGCGAACACATTGCCTTCGAGCGTGTTTTTATCCATGCGGCCGTGGGCGTATGTAACCTTGGCTTCGGGCACGAGATCGCATATCCTGCCCGCGAACGAAGATATGCTCTCCACTCTGTTATACAGCACGAACACCTGACCGCCGCGCGAAATTTCGCGGACTATCGCGTCGCGTATGAGGGCGGGGGTTTCTTCCACCACATATGTTTGAACGGGCAGACGCTTTTGAGGCGGGGTGTTGATTGTGCTTATATCCCTTATGCCCGCAAGCGACATGTGCAGAGTGCGCGGAATGGGCGTGGCCGTCATGGTAAGGCAGTCAACGTCGTTTTTTAAATGCTTTATCTTTTCCTTGTGTTCCACACCGAAACGCTGCTCTTCGTCGAGGACGAGCAGACCGAGGTCGTAAAACTTTACGTCGTTCGACAGCAATCGGTGAGTGCCTATTATTACGTCTATATCCCCTTCGGCAAGCTGCTTTAACACCTTTTGCTGTTCGGCGGGCGTTTTGAAACGGTTCAGTTTTTCGACGCGCACGCCGAAATCTTCGAACCTCTTCCGCGCGGTGCGGAAGTGCTGTTCGGAGAGAATGGTGCTGGGGCACATGAACGCCGCCTGCTTGCCGCCGAGCACACACAGATAGATGGCGCGCAGAGCCACTTCGGTTTTGCCGTATCCGACATCGCCGCAAAGCAGCCTGTCCATCACCTTGTGCGAACACATGTCGCTTTTTACCTCTTGTATACTGGCCAGCTGGTCGGGCGTTTCTTCGTATTCGAAGGCGTTTTCGAACTCCTCCATCATGGCCTCGTGCGCGGGGAAGGCAAAGCCCGTTTTGCGCGAGCGTTCGGCGTACAGTTCCTTTAAGTCGAACGCCAGTTTTTTGATGGACTGACGGGCGCGCTCCTTTACCCTTTCGAATTCCGCGCCGCCTATCCTTGAAAGCGCGGGATTGTCGCCGCCCGTGTATTTGGACAGTATGTCCATCTGTTCGACAGGCACATACAACACGTCGCCGCCCTTGTACTCGATGGCGATATATTCCTTTATGCCGTCGGTCGTTTCAATCTTTTGAGTGCCTGTAATTTTGCCTATGCCGTGTTTTTCGTGCACGGCGTAATCGCCCACTTCGGGCGAGGAGAACATATCCCCCCTTCGCCTGCGGATGCGGCGTTGAACGGGCTTGGTGAATATGTCGCCGCTGCCCACCACGGCCAGCTTTGCCTCGTGCAGGACAAAGCCCTTTGAAAGCTCTTGCGAGCTTAAACATACTCCGCGCATGGCCGAAAGAAAATCGGGCAGAGGATCGACAGGGATATATGCCCCGTTTAAAGCTTCGGCCAGGCTTTCGAGCCTGTTTACGCTGCCCGTGAAAACGAGCACGCGGTAGCCGCCCGCCCGCCAGTTTTTTATATCCTCGATGAGCATGGGCACGGAATTGAGGTATGACGGCGTGGGCGTGGAGCGGAAATTATAAGTTTTTAACGGTTTGAAAAACTGCGTTGATGACGTAAAAGTTTGCAGAGCGAGATTGCGGAAAGAGGATGCGAGCGATATAAAACGTTCTTCGGGGATGAGCTGACCGAACGAAAAGGGAAAAACTTCGCCCCCTTCCTTTAAACTTTTATACCTTTCGGCATGCTCCTTGGAAAGGGCGGACAGCCTGTCGGATATCGTCTTGCACTCGTCGAAAACCACCAGAGCGTCGCGGGGAACGAGGTCGAAGATTGTGCGCGACCCCGACAACAGAGGCATTAAAAACGATGCCCCTGCAAAGGGTGCGCCCGCCTGCAATTTTTGCTCTATTTCGTCGGCGACGGCGCGCGAACGGTCGTATGCCCTGCGGTCGGCGCAGGCTTTGAGCCCCGCCGAGAGCGCGGCCCTTATCCCCGGAATGTCGCCCGACGGAATTATGCAGTCTGTCGCGGAAATTATAACCGCCTCTTCGACCTCTTCGAGCCTGTCGCCGCCAAGCTCGTAGGGGCGTATCTTTTCAACCGTGTCGCCGAAGAAATCGACGCGCACGGGATTTTCTGCCCCGACGGGGAAAATATCGAGAATATCGCCGCGCACGGCGAACGACCCCGCGCTTTCGACGGTATATTCGCGCGTGTATCCCATGCCGGCAAGCTGCGCCGGCAACGAGGAAAAATCGAAATCTTCGCCCTTTTTGAGCCTTACCGAGGGAATGTGCGCGGGAGCGAGCTGAAGCGCGCCTTCGACATCGCACACTATGACTTCCGCGCCGCACTGCACCTCGTACAGCCCCTTTATGCGGCGGAAGAGCGCGTCGCGAGAGACGGCATCTTTATACAAAAGCACTTCATCCTTGGATGCGACGTACGCGCACTTTTTGCCCGACAGCACGCCGATTGCGGCATACGCCTTTTCAGCGGCCACCCTGTCGGGCGCGATGTACAGCACGGTACCCCCGAACAATCCGGCCGTTAGATATTTTTGACTATCGGATACGCCGAAAACCGCCGTCGGAGTACCGAGGCGGACGTCGTTTTCGAGGGCGGGATAGTCGCCCTTTAAATTTTCGCAGGTGAAAAAGCTTTTATTCATTTAGCCGTTGAACCGGGTCATTACCAGCTCGCACTTTTCACCCTTTGCAAGGGCGAGCGCGGCGTCGGCCGCCCTGCCGCAGGCCGCGACGAAGAGTTCGTAATCTTCGGGACGGACGTTGGCGAGAACGTAGTTGATTATGGGGATATTTACTTCGGCATCGCGTATGCCGATGCGTATGCGGGGGAAATTCGAAGAACCTATTTCGGCTATGACGGAGCGCATGCCGTTGTGCGTGCCGGCACTGCCGGAAGGACGTATGCGGACGTGGCCTTTGGGAAGATCGTAATCGTCGTAGATGACTATCAAATCTTCGGGAGCGGCCCTGTGCTTGGCCAGCAGCTGCTTTACGGCGCGGCCCGAACAGTTCATATAGGTGAGCGGGCGGGCGATTATAAGTTTTTCGCCGTTTAAGTTGGCTTCGGCACAGACGGCTTCGCATTCGCGCTTTTTGAATTTTACGCCGAGGTTCTGCGCAAGGTCGCCGGCAGCAAGCCAACCCATATTGTGAAAGGTTTTAAAATATTTTTCTTCGGGATTGCCGAGTCCTACTACTATTTTCATATCGTTGATAGAGCCTTGCGGCGGGCATAAACAAAGGGCTGTCGCAAACGTTTATTTTTGCGGCAGACCCGTATGCTTTTATGTTTTAACCTGCGCCGCGAAAAACGGGATCAGTCGTAGATCTTGGAGATGGATCTGTCGAGGTAGACGTTTTCGATGGCGGCGGCAAAAATGTTGGCCGTGGAGATTATCTTGAAGATGGGCAGCATCTTTTCCTGGGGGATGTTGATGGTATCGAGAATGGCGAGCTGGCTGATGGGCGATGCGGCAAGGCGTTCGACGGCGGGGCCGGAGAGAACGCCGTGCGAGCAGCAGGCGTAAATTTCTTTCGCGCCCGCGTCCTTTAATGCCTTTGCGCCCTGAACTATCGTGCCCGCGGTATCTATCATGTCGTCGACCATAAGGCAGTTTTTGCCCTCGACGTCGCCGATGATGTTCATAACTTCCATGACGTTGGCCTTGGGACGGCGTTTATCGATTATGGCCATTTTCGCGTCCATGCGGGCGGCAACTTTGCGCGCCCTGGCCACCGAACCTATATCGGGGGATACGACCACGAAGTTTTCGTCCACCTTGGGTTTGAAATAGTTATACAGCGTGGGGCCGCCGATGAGATTATCGAGGGGAATATCGAAAAAGCCCTGGATTTGGAGGCAGTGAAGATCCATCGTGAGCACTCTGTCGGCACCGGCGGACGTGAGCAGATTGGCCACGAGTTTGGCCGTGATGGGTTCGCGGGAGCGGGCTTTTCTGTCCTGACGGGCATAGCCGAAGTAGGGAATTACGGCGGTGATGCGGCCTGCGGACGCCCTCTTTGCCGCGTCGATCATGATGAGCAATTCCATCAAGTTGGTGTTTACGGGATCGGACGTGGACTGAACGAGAAACACGTCTTTGCCGCGGATGGTTTCATCGTAGCGGGCATAAATTTCGCCGTCGGAAAAATGAGTGAGTTCCATTTCGCCGAGAGTGGTGTTGAGCTTTGCCGCGATAGCTTCGGCGAGAGGGCGGTTGGACTTGCCCGAAAAGATTTTGATTTCGCTGCCGTGATTGATCATTGAAGTTTTATTGCCTCCGATTTTTCTTTGGTTGAGCGGAACGTCCGCCCGTTTGCACGGCAAATTTGCCTTTGCCGCGCACAAGGTACGTTAGCGTTGTAAACAAATTGTAATTTTATTGTATAATTTATACCCGACAAAGTCAACACGAATGGCGGCGTTTTTAAATTAAAAAAAATTATTGTGAATTATTTTCCTTTTTTGCTTTTTCCCTTGCCCTCATGCCGGAAAAGAACGAGGAGAGAATATTTTTGCACTCCTGCTCCATCACGCCCCCCTCCACTTCGATTTTGTGATTGAGCAGATTGGCCGAAGCTATCTGTTCGGTGAGGGAACGACCCTTATCTTCGTACGCGCCGAAATAGATTTTTTTTATGCGGGCGTTGAGAGCCGCACCCATGCACATGGGGCAGGGTTCGAGCGTTACATACAGCTCGCATTCGAGCAGCCGCCAGCTTTTGAGTTTTTTGCAGGCCTTTTCTATAGCCTCGACTTCGGCATGGGCGGTGGCTATCTGCCTGCCCGTGCGACGGTTGTGGCCGCGGGCTATGACTTTGCCGTCGAGCACCACCACCGCACCTATGGGAACTTCGCCCTCTTCAAAGGCTTTTTGCGCGCACTTTAACGCGCTGCACATAAATTTATTCTTCATATCGATTACTTTACGGATAGTATTTTGTAAAATAAGAGAGCGCGCCGAAACATTCGCTTATCTTTCGCACGTCGGTTACGGGGTGAGCGAGTTCATCCCTTCCGCACTCTATCGTGTAGGCCGGAATACCCAGCTTTTGTATGCACCAGTCCTTATAGCCGCCCGCACTGCCGCGTATCCTTTTGACGGCGTAACCCGTGGCTTCGGAAAGAACGCGCGCACCGCGCTCGTCGCCGCGGCCCGAAAACTCCCAATATATCTCGCCGCCCTTTGTGTGGAAGGACAGCGTGACGAACGGCCTTATCTTCAACGTGAACCGCGCGAGCGCGAGACTTTCGCTTTCGGAAAAAGGACGGTCGCCTATGCAGTTTTCTCCGCCCCGCTCGCGGGTATTTAGCCTGCCGCTCCCCCAGCAAGCGTCGAAATTCACGTTGAGATCCACTCCGCGGGCGTTGGCCTTCCACATGGGGAAATCGGTTTGAGCGATTGTAACTCCGTCGGGATTGACGAGCGGCACTATCCACCCTCCGCAAGAGACTGGACGGACGACATGCCTGAGAGCGAGCCGCGCTGTTATCCACTCTCTGCCGTGAATGGCATACGAGGATATGAACTGCCGCCCGAACGGATCGCCGACGTGAAAGGCGAATATCGGCCGACCGCAAAAAGAGTAACCTATTATACACTTCTGCCCGCGGTAACGGGCGTAAAAACGGGAAATTTCGTCAAATACCACAATATTATGATATTATGCGGACAGCCCGGCTATGAGACTCTTTTTATTTGTGATATTCCCCGCCGCCGTTTATCATAAACGAGCGGTATATCTGTTCGAGCAGCACGACGCGCATGAGCTGATGGGGGAACGTCATGTCCGAAAAGGAGAGTTTGAGGTGCGCGGCCTGTTTTACCTCCGGCGAAAGGCCGGTTGACGAACCTATTATAAAGGTTATCGTCTGCCCTTTGTCGCACAACTCCCTTATGCGCCCCGCAAGCTGTGTGCTGGAAAGCTTTTCGCCCTCGACGCACAGCGCGACGACAAAACCTTCGAGCCTCTTTATTATCGCCGCGCCCTCTTCGCGCAGGTTCTTGCCTTCGGGCAGTTCGATTATCGCAAGCTTGCAAAATCTGCCCAGCCGCTTGGAATATTCGGCGACGGCCGCGCGGAAAAAATCTTCCTTGATTTTACCTATGCAGATTACATTTACCTTTATCATAGCGAAAACAGATCGAGCACCCAGATGAGTGACATTAAAAATATTCCGGCCGACGCCCAAGCAAACAGCGAACCCGACGCGGGGCGCGCGCCTGCGGCCCCGACGGGTTTGAACCCCTTGACGAGAAACGCAAGCGAACCGGCGAGAGCGAGAGCACCGAGAGAAACGAGCAGAACGAACACCCAATCGGGTGCGGCGAGATTGCCCGAAGCATCCAAAAGCCCCAGCCCGCCGAGCACGACTATTGCGGCGTTGTTTAAAAAATGGGCGAGCATCGATGGCAATACGCTGCCCGAACGGAGAGCGATGAGCGCGAATATGCAGCCGCAGGCAAACTGATAGAGCGTTTGCTGTATCGAGCCGTGATAGAGAGCGAACAGAAACGCGGAAATGAATATTGCGGGAACGTCGCCCGCGGCAGACCGCGCGTTTGCGAGTATGCAGCCGCGAAAGATAAGTTCTTCGCAGACGGCGGGAAGAAGCGCGGCGAACACAAGCCCCGCCACCATTCCCCACCCCGAAAACGAGGGCATCGCCGAAACTGCGCCTTCGTATCCGAG
>CALVWU010000040.1 GCA_944367955.1 uncultured Clostridia bacterium | reverse complement strand
TGCCCGACGACACGGATTACGACCGGATAGACGGGCTGCGGCTGGAAGCGCGCGAAAAGCTTAAAAAGGTGAGGCCGCGCTCGCTGGGGCAGGCCGGAAGAATTTCGGGCGTAAACCCAGCCGACATAGCCGTATTGATGATATATCTTTCGCTGAACAACAAATAAGCCGTACACAGGCGGCGGGCAAACAAGTTTGCCCGCCGCCTTTTGTTTTGCAAAGGCAAATGCGGCAAAAATCGGCGATAACACAAAAAGTACGACATATATTGCGGGTCGGACTGCTGTATAATGCGTGTATGCGAATAAGGATAAAAATGAAGAGCCTGCTTGTTTACGCCGCATATGCGGCCGCCGTCATATGTTTGAACTATGCGGCGGAGGGTGCGCCGCTGGCGTTGGGGCTGTGTTTTGCAATGCTGATGTGCGGGGCCGATATTATCGCCGTGCCGCTGATATACGCGCTGGCCGCTACAATTTCGCTTGACTGGATAGTTATTCTTTTGTCGGCGTTCGAGGGCGCGTTTGCGTGCGCTGTGACGGCCATATACAGGCATGCGCGCAAAAAAGTAAGATACGAATACATAATATACATGGCCATCGCCCTTGCGCCGTTTATTGCGTTTTCGCCCTGGAAGGGCATAGACAGCCTGTATTTTACCGATAATGTATACATAATAAAATCGGTTGCGGCGGGCGCGGCCATAGTGTTTTCGCTGTTCTGTACGGGCGGAGTGTACGCGCTGTTTTACAGGCTGTGCCGCAGCAGACTGAGAAGCGAAGAGCTGATTTGCCTTACCGCCGTATTCACCGTGACGGGCATAGGATTTTATAACATCTGCGGCCTGTACCCCACCCTTGCGCTGTGCGCGGGCCTTACGGTGTTCGCCGCAAGGCTCTTTAAAGATCCCGCCGCGATTGCTGCGGGCTGCGCACTGGGCCTGCCGACGGCATTTGCATGCCTTACGACCGAATATATAGCCGTTTTAACGCTGCTGGCCGCGATCTGTTTGCTGCTGTGCGGAACGGGACGCGGCGCGCCGAGCGCGGCCGCGGCGATTTGCGGCGGCGCGTACTTTTATTTTAAGGGCACGTTTACGGGCGACATCGTTTGGGCGGCGATATACGGCGTTCTGCTGTTTATCTGCTGTACGGTACCCGCATTGCCGAGCGACAGAGTGCTGTCGAACCTTTTGAGCGCGTTGCGCGTGAAAAAGCATGTGCCGGAGATTTACGAAAGGCGGGTGCGCGAAAGGGCGAGCAGACAGCTGTTTAAAACGGCGAGGGTATTCAAGGAGATAGAGTGCGCGTTTAAAAGTCTTGACAGGGCCACCGACGACGAGGCGATGAAAAGAAGGATGCTCGAAGAAATAAAGACGGGGCTGTGTTCGAACTGCGCGAGGCGGGACGAGTGCAAAAGGACGGACGTGTACGAGGGGTTTGCCAGGCTGTTCCACAGCGGCTGCATCAAGGGCAGGGTGAGTTTGGTTGACCTGCCCGCCGAAATAACCACCGCATGCACGCGGCCGGCCGAAGTTATTTCGGCGGTAAACGGGGCGATAACGCGGCTTAAAAAACTGACCGCCGAGGCGGAGAGCGCGCAGAGCGGCAGGCAGCTTTTGGCAAATCAGGCCAGAGGCATAGCGGACGTGCTTAAAGCGGCCGCCGTGGACATGGAGCGGAGCGGAAAAAACTGCGCCGAGCGTGAAAAAGAGGTTGAAAACGTGCTTGCAAGCGCGGGAATATGCTGCACCGAAGTTAAAATATGCGACGACGAAGACGGCGAAGTTTACGTTACGGCGACGGGGGAACCGAAGGCGGCCGCCATTGTGGGCGGACTTAAAAGAACGCTTAAAAAGCGGTTTATCCTGAAGGAAAAGACAATGTGCGGCAGCGACAGGGCGTGCTATGTTTTTACCACGCCGCCGTTATACGACGCGGCGTTCGGCGTGGCATATGCCGTTAAGGACGGCGAAAGAGCTTCGGGCGATACCCACTCGGTCATAAAGATAAACGAACACAGCTTTTTGGCGGCTCTTTGCGACGGCATGGGCAGCGGCGAATTTGCAAAGCAAGTATCTTCGACCACCATTTCGCTGATAGAGGCGTTTTTCCGCGCGGAGATGCCCTGCGAAACCGTGCTTGAAACGATAAACAGGCTGATGTGCTTTAACCGCGACGAGAGTTTTACATGCATTGACATTGCCGCGATAGACTTGAACACGCTGAGCGCGGGGTTTATAAAGATAGGTTCGCCCGCGGGCATAATTTTAAAGCGCGACGGCATTAAAATTTTAGAGAGCGCGTCGCTGCCGCTGGGCATTTTGGAGTGCATACACCCCACAATATACAGCGAACAACTGGAAGAGGGCGACATTGTTGTATTTATGAGCGACGGGATAACTTCGGCATTCCCCTCCGCCACCGATCTGTATGCATTTTTTGAAAAACTTAAACCGCTGAACCCGCAAAGCCTTGCCGACGCGATACTTGCGGCTGCAAAAAAAGCCGCCGGGGGGAAGTGTCCCGACGACATGACGGTTGTGGCCGCAAGAATATTTGCGCCCGCCACAGAGAGCTGACGGGGCATATGCCTGCGCGCCTTACAAAATAATTTATCGGCCGCCTTGTCGCAAGCGGTGGGAAAAAGAGACAGCCGCGGCGCGGAACAACATGTTCCGCGCCGCGGCTTTTACTTTATGTGTTTATCTGCCGGTGCGTTTTACCGCATTTTTGAAATTTGCCATGGCGTTGCGGTCGGGCATGGCCGTAAGCCTGAACTTCCAGTTGGAACCTGCCGTTGCGGGCGTATTCATGCGCGACGAATTGTCGAGGCACAGAATGTCCTGCACGGGTATTACGGCAATATCCGAACGCGCGCCGAGGGCGCACAGCACAAGGGCGCGCACCGCGTCGGTTCTGTCGACGACGGGGGTATACACGTCTTCGTATTTCAACGCGGCGCGGAGCTGCTTTTTTAATAAAGCGAACTGCGCGTCGTCGAGCTTTAACATATAGCCGAGGGCGGTATCGTTATCGTGCGTACCCGTGTACACGACGGAATCGGGCCGGATGTTTTGGGGAAGATATTCGTTTTCGTCGCTGCCGTCGAACGCGAACATCATAACTTTCATCGAGGGCAAGCCGCACTCGGCGCGCAGCTTTACCACGCCCTCGTCTATCACGCCGAGATCTTCGGCAATGATGTTGAGCGCGCCCAGCTTTTCTTCGGCCGCGCGGAAGAGTTCGGCCCCTGGACCGGGCAGCCACTCGCCCGTCTTTGCCGTTTGGCTTTCTGCGGGAATGGCGTAATACCTGTCGAAACCGCGGAAATGATCGAAGCGAACTATATCGTACAGCTTTTTTGCGTGGGCAATGCGCTTTATCCACCACTCGTACCCCGTGGCGCGCATCGTGTTCCAGTTATAGAGCGGGTTGCCCCAAAGCTGGCCGTCCCGCGAAAAATAGTCGGGGGGAACGCCCGCCACCCCGGTGGGTTTGAGTTCGCCGTCGAGCATGAAAAGTTCAGGGTGCGCCCACACGTCGGCCGAATCGTAGGCGACGTACAGGGGAATATCGCCTATTATCTTAATGCCCCTGGAATTCGCATAGCTTTTTAAAGCCGCCCACTGCTTGTTGAAGATATACTGAACAAACTGCCAAAAACAATATTCGCTGCGGTATATGCTGTCTTTAAATTCGTTTAAAGCGAACGGTTCGGCGTACTTGTATGCATCGGGAAAGGTATTGAACGTGCCAGGATAGCGCGATTTAAGCGACATGAACAGCGCGTACTCGTGCGATTCGCCGCTTTCGACATAGGCAACAAAATCGGGATCTTCCGCATTGAAACGGGCATATGCGCGGCGGAGCAGGTTATAACGGCTGTCGTAAAGATCGCTGTAATCTATATCGTTTTTAAGTTCGCGTTCGGCGGAGGCAAGCTCTTCGCCGTCGATAAGCCCCCACTTTTTAAGCCCCGCCACATCGATGAAATACGGATTGCCCGACGTGCAGGAAACGGACTGATAGGGCGAATCGCCGAACCCGGTTTGCTGCAAAGGCAGGATCTGCCAGTATTTTACGCCGTACTTTGCGAGAGTATCGACAAACTCGTAAGCTTCGCGGCCGAACGAGCCTATGCCGTATTTATTGGGCAGCGACGAGATGTGGCAAAGCACCCCCGCTCCCCTTTCAGGTATGAATTTTTGCATATACACCCCTGTATTTTACTTTTTTAAAAGCCTTTTTATTCTTGCAACGGCCTGTTCGGTCACCTCGCGGCTGCCGAACGCCGTAAGACGGAAGTAACCTTCGCCGTTCGCGCCGAAACCAGCACCCGGAGTGCCGACGACCTGAGCGTTTTCCAACAGGTAGTCGAAAAATTCCCAGCTTGACATGCCGAGGGGACATTTCAGCCAGATATAGGGCGAATTTTTTCCGCCCGTATACCATATGCCGAGTTCGTCCATGCAGTCGGCGATTATCTTTGCGTTGTCGCGGTATACGGCGATGTTGGCCCTTATCTGCTTTTGTCCTTCGGGCGAGAATACCGCCGCCGCGCCGCGCTGAACGATATACGACACGCCGTTGAACTTTGTGGTCTGCCTGCGCAGCCACATCTTGTTCGCGCTCATGCCCTGCCTCTTCAAATCAAAGGGCACTACCGTGTAACCGCAGCGGGTGCCCGTGAAGCTTGCGGGCTTGGAGAGGGAACAGAACTCGATGGCGCAGGTATTCGCGCCCTCGGTTTGAAATATGGAGCGGGCGGGGCCGTCTTCGGAGATGAAACACTCGTATGCGGCGTCGTAGAGTATCACCGCGTTTTTGGCATTGGCATAGTTTACCCACTGCTGCAACTGTTCGACCGTGTAGGCCGCGCCCGTGGGGTTGTTGGGCGAACAGAGATAGATTATATCGGCGTCGACGGAGTAGTCGGGCATGGGCAAAAAACCGTTGGACGCGTTTGCGTTCATGTATGCTATTTTGCGGCCCGCCATCACGTTGGTATCGACGTATACGGGATATACGGGGTCGGGAACGAGAACCAGATTATCCCTGTCGAACAGGTCTAAAATGTTGCCGAGGTCGGATTTCGCGCCGTCGGAGATAAAAATTTCGTCCTCGCCGACCGTTACGCCGAATGAGGCGTAATAATTTTTTACCGCCTCCTTTAAAAAGCCGTAGCCCTGTTCGGGGCCGTAGCCGCGGAACGTCTCCTTTTTTGACATTTCGTCAACGGCGGAGTGGAGAGCTTCTATAACCGCTGGCGCGAGGGGCAGAGTTACGTCGCCTATGCCGAGGCGGAGAATGGTTTTATCGGGATGGGCGGCAGAATACGCCGCAACCTTTTGGGCTATGTTTGAAAACAGATAGCTTTGAGCGATGTCGTTGAAATGTTCGTTGAACTTCATATATATGCCTTTTATTATATTCAAAACGGTACGGCCGCTCATATTGCGGGCGGCCGGAGCGATCACTTATTTTTTTGGGAATACTTTACCGAATGCTTTATAAACTCCCTGAACACGGGATGGGCGTGCTGGGGACGGGATTTGAATTCGGGATGGAACTGTACGCCGAGATAGAAATCGTTTGCGGGAACTTCGACGGCCTCCACGAGCAGGCCGTTGGGCGAAGTGCCGGCGATGAGCATGCCCGCCTCCTCTATCTGTTTGCGGAAAGCGTTGTTGAATTCGTATCTGTGGCGGTGGCGTTCGGAGATGCGGTCGCACTTGTAAGCTTCGCGCATCCTGGGGCCGATGACCTCGCAGGGGTACGCGCCGAGGCGCATGGTGCCGCCCATCTTTACGCCGTGCTGGTCAGGCATGAGGTCGATGACGGGGTGGCTGCTTTGAGGATCGAATTCCGAGGAGTTCGCGTCGGCATACCCTAAAACATTGCGGGCGTACTCTATTACGGCCGTCTGCATGCCTAAACATATGCCGAGGTAGGGCACATTATGTTCGCGCGCGTACTTTGCGCACAGGATTTTGCCCTCTATGCCGCGGTTGCCGAAGCCGCCCGGCACAAGAATGCCGTCTGCACCGCCGAGCTTTTGCGAAACGTTTTCGGGCGTGAGGGACTCGGTGTCCACCCAGTCGATCTCTACCTTCGCGCCGTTTTCGTATCCCGCATGCGCGAGAGCTTCGGCAACGGAGAGATAGGCGTCGTGCAACTGAACATACTTGCCGCAGAGCGCGATCTTTACCGTTTTATCGCGGGCGGCGATGCGGGCGAGCATGTTCTTCCACTCGGTGAGGTCTATATCGCCCGGATCGAGATTGAGTTTTTTACAGACTATGGTTGAAAAGTTGCTCTCTTCGAGCATGATGGGACACTGGTAGAGCACGGGAAGAGTCATGTTTTCGATGCAGCATTCGGGTTCGACGTTGCAGAACATGGCTATTTTATCCTTTACTTCCTTGGGCATGTGCGCGTCGACGCGGGCGATTATTATATCGGGAGTGATGCCCATGCCCTGCAATTCCTTTACGGAGTGCTGGGTGGGTTTTGACTTGAACTCTTCGGAACCGGAGATGTAGGGAACCAAAGTGACGTGGATAAAGCAGCAGTTCTCCCTGCCTACCTCGCGCGAAACCTGGCGGATGGCTTCGATGAAGGGCTGGCTTTCGATATCGCCTATCGTGCCGCCTATTTCGGTTATCACCACGTCGGCCCCCGTGGAGCTGGCCACGGTGTATATGAACGACTTTATCTCGTTGGTGATGTGAGGGATTATCTGCACCGTCTGGCCGAGATATTCGCCGTTGCGTTCCTTGTTTAACACATTCCAATACACCTTACCGGTGGTAAGGTTGGAATATTTGTTTAAGTTTTCATCGATGAACCGCTCGTAATGGCCGAGGTCGAGGTCGGTTTCGGCACCGTCGTCGGTTACGAACACTTCGCCGTGCTGATAGGGGCTCATCGTGCCGGGATCGATGTTTATGTAAGGATCGAGCTTTTGCGAAGCCACTTTGTATCCCCTGCACTTTAAAAGCCTGCCCAACGAAGCCGCGGTTATGCCCTTGCCGAGCCCGGACACCACGCCGCCCGTAACGAAAATGTACTTTGTCATTTAATTTATATTCTCCTGAGTATTTCGTAAACTTAAATGTCGATTTCGCCGGTGAACACCAGCGTTGCGCCGCCTTCCATGAACACGGTGTCGGGTGTGTAAGTTATTATAAGATCGCCTCCGCGCAGATGGACGGTTATGGGAGCATTCATATCGGCGCAGCCGTTGAGCACAGCGGCCACGGCTGCGGCGCACGCGCCCGTGCCGCAGGCCCAGGTTTCGCCGCTGCCCCTCTCCCATACGCGCATTTTCAGTTCGTTGCGGCGCATTACGCGCACGAACTCGGTGTTTACTCGTTCGGGAAAGAGCGGGCTGTTTTCGAACAGAGGCCCTATCTTTTCAAGATCGAGCTTTTCGGGATCGGCAAACACGACGCAGTGCGGATTGCCCATAGAAACGAGGGTAACGTTCCATTCTCCGCCCGCGATGTTTACGGGGCGGCTGACTATACTTTCGCCGCAAAGCGTGGAGGGTATATCCTCCCCGCGCAGGATCGCGCCGCCCATATCCACCGTGACGGAAGCCACTTTGCCGTCGGAACCGAGGATAAACTTTAATGTTTTTATGCCCGAAAGCGTTTCGACGGTGCAGCTTTCGCCCTTTACATAACCGAGGTCGCGGGCGAGCTTGCCCACGCAGCGGATGCCGTTGCCGCACATTTTGCCTTCGGAGCCGTCGGTGTTGAACATGGACATTTTGCAGTCGGCCACCGCCGAGGGACGAAGGAGTATCACTCCGTCGCCGCCGATGGAAAAATGTCTGTCGGACAGCCGTTTAGACAGTTCACCGGGATCGGAAATATCCTCTTTCATGCAGTCGAAGTAGATATAATCATTGCCGATGCCGTGCATTTTGTAAAACTTTTTTAACATTTTGTTGCCATTGACCGGACGCGCGGAGACAAAGCGCGCGGCCGAAAAACCGTAAAACTTTATACGGCATATAGTATAGCACACGGGCGGCATTTTGGCAAGTAAATAGCCGCGGCGAAATAGCTAATTGTATTTCTTGAAAAAACGCCGACGCGAAAACGCGGCCGAAGCACTTTGGTGCTTCGGCCGCGCATGCGGTTTTTAATCCATTATTATGCAGGCGTCGCGCTGCGCGCCGACCGACACATACTTGATTTTGCAGCCGCAGAGCTTTTCGATGAGTTTGATGTAATCGAGGGCCTCTTTGGGCAGGTCGGACGCCTTGCGGCAGTGAGAAATATCGCAGTGCCAGCCCTTTACCTTTTCGAACACCGGCTTGCATTCGTCGAGCACGTCGGTGAAGGGGAAATGGTCGATGAGTTTGCCGTTGAGTTCGTAGCGGGTGCATATTTCTATCTCGTCGTAGTCGTCGAGCACGTCGAGCTTTGTTAAGGCGATCTCGTCCGCGCCCTGGCACATTATGCCGTAGCGCGAGGCCACCACGTCGAAGGGGCCGACTCTTCTGGGTCTGCCCGTGGCCGCGCCGTATTCGCCGCCGAGCTCGCGGAGTTTATCGGCCTTTTCGCCGAAATACTCGCAGGTGAAAGGGCCTGCGCCCACGCAGCTTGAATAGGCCTTCATGATGCCGATGGATTTATCGAGCTTTAAGTTGGGAACGCCCGCGCCGATGGGCGCGTAAGCGGCTATCGTGGACGACGACGAGGTATAGGGCACGATGCCGTAATCTATATCCCTGAGCGCGCCGAGCTGGGCTTCGAACATTATCTTTTTGCCCTCGGCGTGGGCCTTGTTGAGGTACATGCCCGTATCCACTATGTATTCGGTGAGGTGTGCGCCGTATTCTTCGAAATAGGCCTTCATGTCGGCCACGCTTATGGGCGTGAAGCCATAGGCCTTTATGGTCATGTTTTTCCAGTCGACGATGTCGGGCAGACGCTTATATAAAATTTCGGGATTTAAAAGCTCGCCCATGCGGAAGGCCTTTTTAAGATATTTATCGGCATAGACGGGCGCGATGCCGCGGCGGGTGGAGCCGTAAGGCTTGCCAGTGGCCTTTGCCAGTCTGTCCTCCTCCATTATGTCCTGCATGATGTTATAGGGCATTGTGATTATGGCCTTATCCGAAATTTTTAAATTTTCGGGCGTGATCTTGATGCCGGAAGCGCGCAGTTTTTGTATTTCGCCGCAGAGGTGTTTTAAGTCTATTACCATGCCGGGGCCCATTACGTTTACGACGTCTTCGCGCAAAATGCCCGAAGGAAGCAGGTTGAGTATGAACTTGCCCTTATCGTTTATTACGGTGTGGCCGGCATTGTTGCCGCCCTGATAACGGCATACGATGTCGTAGTCGCTCGAAAGCAGATCGACCATTCTGCCCTTGCCTTCGTCGCCCCAGTTGATACCGCAGATACTTGTTAACATTTACAAACTCCTTGACGGAACGTGCCGTGCGCGTCTTGCGCCGCCGCGCGCGAAACCCCGTATGAATGTATATTACTTTTATATTATAGAATAAAGCACGCGCCGCTGTCAAGCGTAAAAAAGCGCGTAAATCAATATGCTATTGTTTTCCGGTTATTGTAATCAGATAATCGCGCACCTCGGCTTCGTTGTCGGTGCGGCATTCGAACACGAGCGTCTGTCCGGCGCGCATTTTCGTACCGCCCGAAGGAACCGCCGCGCCGCCGCATTCATCGGCAAGCGAAACGACGAGCCCGTCGGAGGGCCAGATGATTTTATTTATGCGCCTGCCGTCGGCAAGCGAACGGGGCATGATCTTTAACGTTATGCGCACGGTTTTATCGTGCTTTTCGAACCCCTCCTCCCTGATGAACGCGTGCAGGCTCTTTTCGTAACCCGGTTCGAGGCGGAACACTTCGGCCACGAGCGAGGCGGTTACTATTGCAAGCAGCGCGGGCAGAAGATTTGCAAACTGCCCCGTGAGTTCGAACACCATGAACAGGCCCGTTACCGGCGCGCGCACATAGGTTGTGAAGAACGCGGCCATGCAGATTATTATTAAAAAATCGCAGTAGGCGGCGTCCATGCCCGCGGCGGAAAAACCGACGGAGAGCAGCGCGCCGCAGCCCGCGCCGACGGAGAGCATGGGAATGAACACTCCGCATGGCACACCGCAGCCCGTGAACATGGTTATCGAAGCAAAGCGAAGCGCGACTATGACGGCGAGCGACGCGCCGAGGCCCAGCCCCCACACCGAAATTTCGCCGAACAGTCCGGTGCCGCCCGTGGCCAGCGAGTGAATGAAGTTGTGGCCGCCGCCCATGGCGTATACGGTGACGAGGCCGAACGCTCCCGACAGCGCGAACGGGATTGCATACTTGCCCGCGCCGCCGAGAAACGTTAATTTTGAAAACAGCTTTTTCGCACCCGACGACGCATAATAGAACATGACGGCGAAGAGCGACACGACGAGCGCGGCGGCGACGGTATAGCCGTATCCCGCAAGATCGGGAGAATTAAACACGAAGCCTTCGAAGGCGTACCCTGCCGACATGCCGAGCGACAGCCTTATGCCCGTGCGCACGGCGAGCGCGGTTATGACCGACACCGACGCCGAAGCGAACACCGCGGGAGAGAAACTTTTAAACGCCTCTTCGAGCGCGAATATCATGCCGGTAACGGGCGCGTTGAAGGCCACGGCGAAGCCCGCGGAGGCCCCTCCCGCTATCTGCAGACGGCGGAGCATATATGGACGGCGCAGCATTTTTGAAGTACCTTCGCCCACGCAGCCGCCCATCTCTATCGAAGGCCCTTCGCTGCCCGCGGCAAGCCCCATGAACACGCATGCCAGCGACGCGGCGAACATGGAGCACAGCGTTATATACCAGTTGAACGGAAATTTGCCGCGGCAGGCTCCTTCGATCTGCGGAATGCCGCTGCCGCGTATCATGGGCACGAATTTAACGAGCGTGCCCACCGCTATTCCGCCAGCGGCAAGCCCGACGAGCAACAGGGGAACAAACGCGGGATGCAGCGCGACGAGTTCGTAAAGCATGCGCGAATACTCTTCGCCGTAACTTGTGCATATGGTGTAAAAAGTGATAAGCACACCCGCACATATGCCCGTGATAACGGATAAACACACTATATTCAGGCCGTAATGCGTAAACGCGGTAAATGCGCGGCGCAATGAATTTTTAAACCGCATCGGGCATGCCTCCGTATATCGTTTTGTACATGTAAAGCGCGTATTCGCGCGCAACGTTTATGCCGGTAACGCGCTCTATGCCGCCGAAAAAAGCGTTTGAATTGACTTCGCAGAGCAGATAACCTTCCCTTCCGAACAGCACGTCCGCCCCGCAGTAGTCGAGGCCGAGGCCGTCCGCCGCGCGAACGCACAGCTTTGACAGCCCTTCGTCGGGCGTGAACGGGCGGCCGACGCCGCCGAGTTCGATATTGGAGCGGAAATCGCCGCGCGAACGGCGTTCCATCGCGGCAACCACTCTGCCGCCGACAACTATCACCCTCACGTCCCTGCCGCAGCTTTCGGCAACGTATCGCTGAAAGAGATGGGGCGAACACTTCAATCTTTCGGCCGCGGCTTTAAGCTGCACCCCGTCGGAGGCCATAAACACCCCCGCACCCAGCGAACCGTAGGCAGATTTTATTATGACGGGATAACCGAGTTCGCGCTCTACGCCCCGCAATATGTCCTCTTTAACGGGCATCTGCGGGTCGTAGCACAGGGGTGCCGGCAGGGTTTTAGGCATAGGTATGCCCATATCCGCAAGACGGATGAAGGTTTGCATTTTGTCGTCGCAGTCTTCGACGGCGCGGGCGGAATTGAACAGGCGCATGCCAAGCTTTTCGAGCATGCGCGCGGCGTATTTATCCTTATCGAGATATACGCAAAAATCATACCCGGACAGCGCGCACGAAAGCGAGCCGTCCTCCTCCACGGCGCAGCCGAGGGCATCGGCGGGATATATATCGGCCTGTACGCCCATATCGGCAAACTCCTGCCGCAGCCTTTGCGACTGATTGAGCGAGCTTTGCAGCCGCGAATATGCATTTACCACTATTACACACTTCTTCATCCCATTCATTATAACAAACCGCAAGCAAAATTACAATAAAATAGCGGCGCGCCCGCGAATAAAAATATGCATTTGCGTTTACAATGTGCGCACAGCCATTTTGACAATTTACCCTGCCTGAATGCACAACATGCAACCCTTTTAAGGAAACACGCTCTCTGATTTGAATTGTAAAATTGATTTTATCGACAAACGAAAAAACGGTTGACTTTGCAATTGAAATAAATATAATAGTAAACAGAAAAGGTTATGAAGTTCGCCGCAAGGCTTGAACCGTGCGAAAAACGATTTATCGGTGCGCAACCTTTTCTCTTTTACGCCCTGCTTTTGCGGGGCTTTTTCTTTTTTTAGCATTATCGGGTTCTGAACCGACGTCAAACATGCGAAAATTGCGGCGGCACATTCGTTGAAATGTGCCGCCGCAATGCGAGATTTAAGCCTGAATAGTGTATGGCTAGCCAATTTACAGCGTACGCGACAAAATAACCGGCCGCGGAATAAGGTTGTGCAATGAAATAACGCCCGTTCGCGAAATCTGGCAGCGGCGACACGCCGCACGGCAAATCGCAGGCACAGCCTGCCGAGATTTGCGTTAATTCTTAAAATATTAACGGTGCAAGCGAAACCGCGCTTTCGCGCAGCACGACCCAATTTGCGCATACCTGCGCCTCGGCGGGTGAAGCGGGCGCAATTATATGATTCAGGGCGCGTAGAGATTGCGCCCGCGAGGGCAGAGCCCTTAACTAACGGCAAGTTGCAGGCGTCGCCAGCCGAAACTTGCGTTAATTTAAAAATAACTAACGGTGCAAGCGAAACCGCGCTTTCGCGCAGCATAACCCAATTTGCGCATACCTGCGCCTCAGCCGGGTGAAGCGGGCGCAATTATTTAATGCAGGGCACGTAGAGATTGCGCCCGCGAGGGCAGAGCCCTCAACTAACGGCAAGTTGCAGGCGTCGCCAGCCAAAACTTGCGTTAATAAAAATAATGATGTGCGCAAGGCGGATTCATTCCGCC
>CALVWU010000039.1 GCA_944367955.1 uncultured Clostridia bacterium | reverse complement strand
TTGAGGTACTTATAGATCTTGCGAAGCAAACCGCTCGAAAGCATTGCGCGGAATCTGCCGAGATTGATGAATATGGCGGGGAAGAAGTCTTCGTTGTCGCCGCCTATCTCGTAATCGGGCATCTTTGCAGGCAGATTGCCCTTGCTCTTGTCAACGAATACCTTGCAGAACTCAATCTTTTCTTCGTTGCTGAGAGTATCAAGGAATGCATCGGTGGGGCCTTTGTAGGTAACGGCCTTGGGAGTATAAACGAATTCGTCCTCTTCGGGCTGTTCTTCGGCTGCGGGTGCTATCGTTTCGATTTCAAGCTGCTCGCTTTCGTCGGCGGGAACAACGGGTTCTGCCGCAGGCTCAACAGCGGATTCGGTAACGGGAGCGGCAACTACGGGAGCGATCGCTGCGGGTTTTGCGCTGTAAGCGGGAACGGGAGCGTTGCTTACAAGTTCAATGCTCTCTTCGCCGTCGTCGGTCAAACCGTCTGCGTCAAGCGTTTTTATCGTTGCTGCCTGCTTAACGGCCTTGGCCTGCTGCGAAGGAACGAGCGCAAGTCTTATAATCGAAATTATAAGGTTAATAAGCACAAATCCGGCAACGGCGCACAGGCAGATGCCCAAAGCCACGGTTTCGTCTACAAGTATGCAAATGATAACCACAAGCGCGATTATGAATGCTATCGCATATCTTACAACGCCGAACACCTTTTCGCCTCTGTGGGTGCGGAGTACGCCGTCTTTGGTGTACTGGCTGCCGGTCATAAGGCCGAAGAAGTCGATAAGTACGTTGATGGCCATAACGATAAGCAATGCAAACACGCCTACGTTTACTATATTTGCGGTTACGGAGTTGCCTGCAACCCAAAGAGTGTTTTCGCCTTCGATAAATCCGCCGATGAAGCTTTCAAGCGCAGTCATGCCGGAATACAGGGTGCCGTCTGCGATGTACAGACCGCCCTGAACGTGAAGGGCGTCTAAAAGACCGTCCCATGCGTCCTCGGCCTTCATAAGTTCAAGTGCGGCCGAGCACATATTGTCTATTGCAAACAGAGCGCACATTGCGGCAACTGCCGTGAACAGGAAGAGGAATACCTTGGCCGCGCCATAGGATTTCTTTTCTACCATTGCCTGGATAAGCAACACAACAAGTACGGCGGCGAATACCGAAATCAGGTTGAGATAGCTTGTAGCGGTGGCGCGAAGACCGTGTTCCAAACCGCTGAACAGGAACAGGATGCCCAGCGCGATGAGCGAGGAGCCCTCGATGGAATACGCGCATTTAACGCTTGTCTTGTCTTTCTTTGCCGCGCATACGGGAATGAGAAGAACAAGGGCGAGAACGGTTATTACCAGATACACCAAAATCATAAGGGCGGGTATCTGAATGTCCACGCCTGGGATTATCTCTCTTTCAAATCCGGCAAATTCAGGCAGTTTGTGTTCGCTTACCGTAATAAGATCTTTTCCGAGGTAGGGGTTCAGGAACGCGTTGATTATGGCGGGCACATACCAGAACAGCATCGTGTCGCCAAGTTCCATGTCCTGCCCATAGCCAAACGCAGGAACGAACCAGCCTGCAACCAAAAGCAGGGTTGCAATAACGTAGGTTACTACCACGGCGGTTTTGATTGACTTCTTGTTGTTTGCAGTTGTCATAGTAATTCTCCGTAACAGTTTTTTAAAGTTAAGCGCAGCCGCGTTCGCCGCGCGGCGGGCGCACGCCTACAAAAAATTCGTTCGGGTACTCAAAACAGAATACCTTCTACTTCATTTATTTTAATACAAAATTCGTTATATGTCAAGGGCAATATCAAAATTTTGTTGATATTACACACTTTTTTTTAAAAATTTCCGTCGGCGGGGCGCGGCTTTGCCCGCGCCCCGCCCGTCAAACGGCCGCTCGGCGGCAAAGCCCGCATTTTTTGCGCCGCCCGGCGGCAAAAGTTGGTAAAAAACGTTGAAAAAAATTTTTCCGCCCTGTATAATATTATTGTGCGCGGACAAAATTTTATTACCGTGCAAAATCCGATGCGCCCCGCGGCGCGGGGAGATAACCAATCATGACGTTCAACGAGGGCGAACTGTCCATTTCCGCGCTTGCGGGCGCGCTGGGAAAATCCCGCCGCGAAAAACTTTTAGAAGGTTACGACCTTAAAAATTTCGTCAAGGTCTTCGAAGACGGCGAAATGCTCGCCACGCTCGACGCGCTGTTTAAAAACGATTTAAACGTTTCGCGCACGGCGCGGGCGATGTTCATGCACCGCAACACGCTCATCTACCGTTTGAACAAGGTGCGCGACGTAACGGGGCTCGATCCCTGTTCATTTCCCGACGCGGTTAAATTTTTAATAATCCTCGCGCTCTATCGCGCAAAATAAAAAACGCGGCGCGCGTCGCGCCGCATAAAGGAGCGTAAATTTTGTTCTTTTCAAAAACACGCGGCCGCCTCGCACGGGTCGGCTCGCTCGTCGCGTGCGCGCTGCTCGTTGCGGCCGTCGCGCTCTTTCAGGCCTGCGCCTATTACAGATCCACCCTCGACTGGGCCGTCGCAATGATAGATATGTTCTATTATTACGACGTATCCGAAGAGGACGTGCGCGCGGCCGGACTCGAAGGTTTAAACAACAACGTGCTCGACAGGTATTCCGAATATTACACCGCCGAAGAGTATGCCGCCGTCATCTCGTCAAACGCAGGCGGACGCAGCGGCGTGGGCATAAGTTTTTCGTACATTCCCGCCGAATACGGCGCGCCGATAGGCGGAGGGCTGTATATTTCCGAAGTTCTCGGCGGATCTCCCGCCGACAGCGCGGGGGTGCGCGCCGGCATGTTCGTTACGGCGGTAAAGGACTCCGACGGCGTCGTTACGCAGCTCGGCTCCTCGCAGGAACTGTCGTCCTTCATCGCGGGCCGCGCCGACGGCGAAGATTTTACTCTCGTCACCGACCGCGGAGAATTCACGCTTACGAAAGGCGCGTACAAAACAAGCTACTGCCGCATGGCGACAAACGACGGCGAGTGGCGCATCCGCTATGACGGAAACGGAGAGATGCGGGTGGCCTTTTCCGAGTCGCAGACATACGCCTATCTGCCGCAGGGCACGGCGTATTTAAATCTTTCGCAGTTCTACGGCGACGCCCCCTCCGAAATGGCCGCGCTGATCGAGCGGTTCAATGCCGAGGGCTGCACTTCGCTGATACTCGATCTGCGCAACAACGGCGGCGGCTATGTCGACGTCATGCAAAAGCTTAGTCATCTCTTTCTCGCGGAGAGGGAGGGGACTTACGACGTGGCAATGACGGCCGATTACAAGGACGGCAGCATCGAAACCTTCTACGTTGCCGAAGATTTCAGCCACACCGACGCCGGCCATCTTCCGGCTGATTGCACCGTTACCGTGCTCGCCAACAACGGCACGGCCAGCGCGTCCGAAGCTCTGATCGGCGTCCTCGTTTCAAACGGAGTGGCGGGTTACGACGATATTTACGTCTCCGATCTCTCGCAAAGCTATCTCGCAGCCGTAAACATGCAGTATAAGAACTGCCGTACATACGGCAAGGGTATAATGCAGACGACGTTCGAATATCAGGTCACGGGCGAAGCGTTAAAACTTACCGTCGCCCGCATCAACTGGCCAAACGGCGCCTGCATCCACGACGTGGGCATAGGCGAAGCGCAGGGCTGCAACACCGCAAAGGCGGAGTGGTCGGTAACTTACGGCGACGAGGAGCTGCAAAGCGTGGTGCGCATGCTCGCCGCGGATCAAAATACGGCCGCGTGAGTACGGCCTGTCGTTTAAACAGGCGGTTTCGTCGCTCAATGTCTCAATAAATTACGCAAGCAAAATACGGCCGCGCCGCCCCGCAAAGGGCGGCGCGGCCGCGCGTTTTACAGTTTTTTAAAATTTTTAACGCGCCGCGCGGCGAATATGACGCACACCGAAAATCCGCTCTCGGTGCGCGTTATGTCAACGGCGGGCCGCCCGTCGAATTCAAAATATTCTCCGCACGTCTTCATAAAGTCGGCGATAAACAGCTGTTTTTCGCCCTCCGTCATGCCGCCGCGCTCAAAAATTCCTTCAAACAATGTCTGCCGCATGCCTTCACCTCATAGCTTTTTGCGCATTGCGCGCTTCAAATAACCGTATGCTCCGCCGTAGCCGCGGTTGGGGTCGAACACCTTTCTGCCGCCGCCCGCAATGCGGGCGGCGGCAAGTTTAAACGCCCGCACGCTCTCCCGCCGCATTCCGCCCAGAGGCATCGTAAGGTCTTCGGGAATTACGCCCGCAAGTCCCGCGTGCAGCAGTTCGGCAACGTCCTCCGGCGGAGCTATCGCGCGGTCGTATATCAGGCCGCCGTTGACTTTGTTAAAAATCACGTCAAGCTCGGAGTATCCCCCGTCGCGCAGCTCGTTCAGGCACATGTCGGCAAGCCTTATCGAAAGGGGATACGGCTCGCACACCACTATGCCCCGCCTGCATATATCCCGCGCCGCCCTGTCGCACAGCACATAGTCGAACGCGCTGCCGGCTTCCTTAATTGCAATGCTTATGTATGCCCGCTCCCTGCACCCCGCGCAGGGCAAAAAACTCAGGTTTGGCCGCGTCGGGTGTTCTATCACGGCCTGTTTCACCCTGCACGCGCCCTTTCGCGCTTCTTCAAGGGTATATATCCGCTCTTCGCCGCAGCCGGCCACCGCCGCCGCGCACGGATAGCGCATGTCGCCGTCGGCTATAAGCACCCTCGCGCCGCCGGCGGCCATCGCCATGCCCAGGCCCACGGCGCAGGTGGTCGCTCCCGCGCCGCCCTTTGCGCCCGCAATCGCCAAAAATTGTGTCATCGGCCGTTCTCTCCGCAATAAAATTAAAAAAATTACTGTAAATTTTTTCATATATTATATATCCGTCCGCGGGCGAAACGCTGAAAATTATTGTATTAAAATGCGTATTTTTGTCGTAAACAGCAGTTATTTTGCCGTGCGGCGGCAAAATAATTTTATGTTTTTCGGACTTTCGGATTAATTTATATTTAGTTTAAACGCCGTTTATTCTTAGTTTATACTGTGTTTTATCATTAAACAAGGCAAGGGCGCACGGGGTCTTCCGCGGCCGTCCTTCCCCCGTAAAGGGTAAAACGAAAATAAATTTTTTAAAGTGAGATATGATCATGAAAACTACAACAAAAAAACTGGCGTCCGCGCTCGCGCTCGCCGTATACGCTTCAACCGCAGCCATGGGGTTTGCCGCTTGTTCCGATAAGTCGCAGCAGCCCCGGCCTCAGACTCCCGCCGGGGTGTCCGACGTCACTTCCCGTCTGCCCGCCCCCTCCGACGGCAGCCTGCCCACGCAGTACACGGCGGCGCAAAATCTCGCCTTCGTCGCATACGTTCTCGACAGCCGGCCCGCGTACCGCTGCTACACCGACGTCGTCACGCAGACGCCTTCCGCAACGCTGACGACGAAAAGTTATAAAGATTATTTCAACGGCGTTGCCCTTTCCTCTGAGATAACCTATTCGCCGCTTGTAAAATCCGGCACTCAAACCTGCTTCTATACGGGCGAAAACGGCGCGCAGGCCCTTGTTCGCAGCAGCGTCGCGCCCACGGCCGAAACCACCCACCTCACCGCGGAGTGGAGCGGCGAAGCCCCCGTTCGTTACAGCGAAGGGGAGTACAAAAAGACTTACGGACTGTTTCATACCGAAATGACCGGCTACGTCATCAACGAAGGCACGATAACTTCCGCCGAACCGCTCGTCGAAAACGACGACGGCACTTACACGCAGTCCGTCGTCCTCGATCCCCAATACGGCACCGTATATCATAAATACGCCATGCAAAAGCGCGGCGGGTTCGACGACCTGCCCGAATTCAAAAGCGTGGAGCTGTCGGTTACTTTCGACCAGTCGTGGCAGGTGCTCACCGTCGTTGCCGACGATCTTGCAACGGCGGTAAACGGTTCGCTTGCCGTCGAAGCCAAATCGCACAGCGTTGCAAATTATTCGTACGGAGCGGAGAACCTCGACATCGAACACTGCGCCTTCTTCGAAAGCTATTTCAAAGAGTACGCAACCGATTTAAAAGACGACCCCGCGTCGCAGCTTCCGCCCGCTCCCGTAACAAGGTACGGCACAACTCGCGCCGTGGCCCCCTCCGACGGCAGTCTGCCCACCGACTATACCTCCGCGCACAACCTTGCGTATATCGCTTATGTGCTCGATAATCAAAAAAGCTATCACTGCTACACAGATACTTCTTCCACCGCACTGATCATAACGCAGACCACAAAGAGCACAAAGGACTATCTCGGCGGAGTCATGGTATCCACCGACATCACACATTCGTCCTTCGTTCAGGGCGGAACGCAGACCTGTTTTTACACCGACGGCAGCGGCAGCCGCCGCGCGCTGCTGCGCGAAAGCGAAAAGCCCTCTGCCGACACCACGCACGAAACCGCCGTTTGGAAGGCCGGCGACCCCGCAGCGTATTCCGAAACCGAGTTCCTCGGCAAATACGGTGCTTTCCAAACCGAAATGACCAACTATGTCATAAACGAGGGCACGATAGTCGAAGACAAGGGCGTCGTTGCAAACGGCGACGGCACTTATACCCTCTCGGTAGTGCTCGACCCTTCGACCTCCACCGAATACTACAAGTACGGCATGCAGACGCGCGGCGGACTCGAAGAGCTGCCCGTATTCAGTTCGGTTGCCCTTTCGGTAACTTTCGACGGCTCGTGGCGGCCCCTCACGGTGGTCATGGACGACGTTGCAAAGGTAAAAATGATCCTCTCGGTCGAATCCAAGTCGCACAGCGTGGCAACATACTCCTACGACGGCGCCGACTTCGACGCGAACCATTACTCCGCATACGAAAACTATTTCAAACAGTATATCGACTGAATTTAAAAGGTTAAAACCCTCGCTTGTTCAAAGGGGCGGGCCGCGCCGTGCGCGGCCCGCCCCTCTGTCGTTTATCGCATTCTTCGTCTCGCCGCGCTTAAAAATAATAGTCCGCAATCCTGCGGCATAAACTAACGTATGGAACTTATACGGCATATCTTAAACGAAATGGGTGCCGACACCGTGTACGCTTTCACCGTGGTGCCGGGGTTTGGCGCGTATCTGGGCGGCGTGAGCGCGGTTGCGGAATTCACGCCCTCGCGCGTGGTGCTACGCGCGGGCAAAAACATAATAACTTTAACGGGCGAAAAATTCAGCGTGGGCAGTTTTTCCGGCGGCGACATGTTTGTGTCGGGCAAAGTGGCGGGGGTGCAGATAGATGGCGAAGGGAATGTTTAATCTCACCGCGGTGCGCGTGGTCGCGCCCGCGGAAACGGCGTTTAAAAAGCTCTATCGGGCAAAAATACCCTTTTACGACCTCGATACGCGGCGCGGAATAACAACTTTTTGCGTAACGGGCAATAATGTTAAAAAAGTTTTTGCAATTTTTTCCCACCCGTGTTATAATGTATGCGTCGTAAAGCGCGGAACGGCCGCCGTACTGCGGCGCACGCTCGCCGCGCGTATCGGCGTACTGCTCGGCGCGCTGATGTTTACGGCGGCGGTATGCGTTTCGCAGCTGTGGGTGTTCAAAATAGAAGTCACCGGCAGCGGTGCGCATCTCGCGCCCCAGGTGACCGCCATTCTCGCCGAAAGCGGCGCGCAGGCGGGCAAACCTTTAAATAATTTCGATAAGCCCCTTGCAATATCCCGCATAATGTCCCTTCCCGGCGTAACCTTCTGTTCGGTGCAGCGCAGCGGCAGCAGGGTGGAGGTGGATGTCGAATGCGGCGGGCAAAGCATGCAAAAGCCCTCGCCGCTCCCCCTCGTGTCGCCCGTTTCGGGCGTGGTGCAAAAAATCGTCGCCGTGTGCGGCACGCCCGCGGCTGAGGTCGGGCAGAGCGTAAAAGCGGGTCAAAAGCTAATTTTGCCCGTGTTCACTTCGGCTTCGGGCGAAGTTCTGTCCTGCATATGCGCGGGGTACGCGCATATTCTCTGCCGCGCCGAAGTCGTCACCCACGCCGAAGAAGCCGGCGAAAGTGCCGCCCGCGAAGCGGTTGCGGCCGCGCTGGTATACACCGACGAACCGTTCGACGTCGTATGCAGCGTAAGGCCGGATACTCAGGGCGTCGTGTATACGGTGCAGTTTTCGTATATCTGCAAGGCGAGCATAAATCTGCAATAGATAAGCGGAGTTTTAATGGAAATAACCAAAAGAGTATCTCTGGGCAGCGTGGACAGGCTTTCGCGCGTGCTCGGCACATTCGACGAAAATTTGAATACCCTCATGCACGAGCTGGGCGTGACCGTCAGAATAGAAGGGCTCGACGCGGTAATAAGCGGGCCCGACGAAGCGGC
The DNA here is from genome assembly GCA_944367955.1 of uncultured Clostridia bacterium. Classification (GTDB taxonomy): domain Bacteria; phylum Bacillota; class Clostridia; order Christensenellales; family Borkfalkiaceae; genus Coproplasma. The sequence goes on along the minus strand of CALVWU010000039.1, from coordinate 5,334 downwards.
GCACCAGGCGGCGGAAGTTATAAAAAACCTTGCCGTTCTATCCGAAAACGGAGAAAAAATAGATAAAGGCAGGGTAATATACTGCATCGAACTTGCCAAAGAGGGCAAGGCTTCCGATATTACAAAGCTCTCTTCGGGCACGGTTACAATAACTTCGCGCGGCAAGCCCGTAAAGTGCAAAACCGTGGGTCAAAAGCTGTATGTCGACGCAATAAAAAACAATACGGTGGTGTTCGGCGTGGGGCCGGCGGGCACGGGCAAGACGTACCTCGCCGTCTGCCTTGCGGTGCAGGCCATGAAGCAAAAACAGGTCGATAAAATAATCCTCACCCGTCCCGCGGTCGAAGCGGGCGAAAAACTCGGCTTTCTCCCCGGCGATCTGCAAACAAAGGTCGACCCCTATCTCCGCCCGCTGTACGACGCTTTGCAGGAGATGCTCGGACTCGAAACTTACACAAAACTTTTAGAACGCGGGTCGATTGAGATCGCTCCGCTGGCATATATGCGCGGTCGAACGCTGTCAAACGCCTTCATCATCCTCGATGAAGCGCAAAACACCACCACCGAGCAGATGAAGATGTTTTTAACCCGCCTCGGCGACGGCAGCAAGATGGTCATCACGGGCGATATAACCCAGATAGACCTGCCCGACGGCAAAAAGAGCGGGCTTATTCAGTCCACAAAAATCCTGCGCGGCATCGAAGGCATAAGAATAATCCACTTAACCGCCAAAGACGTCGTGCGCAATCCCCTCGTAATGAGCATCGTGCGCGCATACGAACGGGCGGAATCGAAAGGTGACGAAGATGAAAAGAAGATTGTCAAAAAAGATGATTAGTTTAAGCGCGCTGATGTTCGTCATGAACATCGTGCTGCTCTTTGCCATGATATTCCTTCTGCTCGAAGTCAATGTCGGCCTCGACGTGATAAACTATATCGCGCAAAACTATTCCCGCGTACTCTTCGTGGCCTCGGCCATAATAATTCTGTCCATGCTAATGTACGCGTATTTCTACTTCGAATGCACCGAAATGCTCGGCGATATGTCAAAGATAGTCGAATGTTTCGTCTTGCTCGATATTTCCTTGCTCTTCGCGTTCCTTATAGGCGAACCCATAAACGCCAACGCCCGGCCGTTCGCCTTTCTCGCGCTGATGGCTGCAACCCTTCTGGGCCGCCGCGAAGCCGTGTTTTTGAACATAATCTATACTCTCATGCTGTTCGTCATCGATATAAATTTCACCGACGTCGGCATGTGGATAAACTGCGCCTGCATGCTTGTTACGTTCTGCACGGGCATGGTGGCCGTATTCATAACTCCCATAGTCAAAACGCGCATCCAGTCCATACTCACGGTAATAGTGCTGCTCGTCCCCTCCGAACTCATCATCGGGCTTATGGAGGTGCTGTTTAACGACGGCGGCGCGTACGACCCCGTACTTTTGGCATACGGCGCGCTTGGTTGCTTTTTCAGCGTAATCGGCTATATGATAATCCTGCCCGTGTTCGAAGTCGTGTTCTCCGAACTCACGGTATTCAGGCTGAGGGAACTTACAAGCGACGAGTCAAAGCTTATAAAAAAGCTAAAAGCCGAAGCACCGGGCACATACAACCATTCGGTAGTGGTGGCGCAGCTTGCGCAGGAGTGCGCCGCCGCCATAGGCGAGGACGGCGAACTCGCTCGCGCGGCCGCGTATTACCACGATATGGGCAAGCTTAAAAATCCCGAAATGTTCACCGAAAATCAGTCGGACTACAACATGCACAACGAACTTTCGCCCGAACTTTCGGCCGATATAATCCGTTCGCACACCCGCGACGGCGCGCAGCTGATCCGCAAAAACCATCTTCCCGAATTTTTTGCCGACTGCGCCGTTCAGCATCACGGCACTATGCCCATCAAGTATTTTTACGCCAAGGCGTTAAAGATGAGCGACGGCGAAATAAATATTGCAAACTATTCCTATTCCGGCCCCACGCCGCGCAGCAAAATAGCCGCGATTTTAATGATAGTCGACGCCGCCGAAGCCGCCGCCCGCTCGTTAAAGGAGCGCACTCCCAAGGCGGTGGAAGAGCTTGTAACGGCCATTATAGAGGAGAGGTTGGATATGGATCAGTTTGCCGACTGCGACATAACCATGCGCGAGCTTACGATAATTTCGCACACTGTTTCGGTTGTGCTTTCGGGCGTATATCACAACAGGGTGTCCTATCCCAAACTTAAAATATCCAAAGGTACCGCCAATGAACGACGTTAAGCTTTTGTGCGAAGATCACGATTTTTCCGCGCTCGCGGCCGCATTTTGCGGCGAGGCGGAGTGCGACTGCACCCTGTCGGCCGAAATTATTTTTGTGGACGAAGAGGGTATAAGGGAACTGAACGCGCGTACGCGCGGCATAGACAAAGTTACCGACGTGCTGTCGTATCCCTCGCTTGAACTTGTGCCTCATTCGCCCATATGTGCCGCCGAACATCCCTATGATGTGGACGAAGATGGCTGCCTTTTCATCGGCTCGGTGGCCATATGCACCAAGCGCGCCAAAGAGCAGGCCGAAGAGTTCGGCCACTCTTACGAAAGGGAATTAAACTATCTCGCCGCGCACGGCGTGTGCCACCTTTTGGGCTTCGACCACATGCGCGAAGACCAGAAGGCCGAAATGCGCGAACAGGAAGAGCGGGTGCTTTCAAAGCTCAATCTTTCGCGCGGCAAAAACGGCGGAGGCGGCGCATACGCATAAAGTAAATCGAGAGGAAAATAAAAGATGCACAGCGGATATGTTGCAGTCATCGGCAGGGCAAACGCCGGCAAATCCACCCTTATAAATGTACTCGTGGGCGAAAAGGTTACAATAGTTTCGCCCAAGCCCCAAACCACGCGCAACGCCATACTCGGCGTTCTCACAAAGGAAGAGTATCAAATAGTCTTTGTGGATACTCCCGGTCTGTACAGGGCAAAAACCGCTCTGTCGGCGGCCATGAACAAAACGGCCCTTTCCGCCGCGCGCGACGTCGATCTGGTGCTGTTCGTGCACGACGGCCACGCGGGGCTTAAAGATGAAGACGTCGAACTTATAAAACGCTATTCGTCGGGGGATATTCCCGTGCTTATAGCGTATACAAAGATAGATATAATGCCCAGGGAAAATATCCCCGGCGATATAAAAAAGCTGTACGAAGCGGGTGTGGAGTGCGACGTGTTCCCCGTTTCGGCGCGCAAGGGCATCAACGTAAAAAGGCTCGAAGAGGCCATCGCCGCCGCCCTGCCCGAAGGCGAAAGGGTGATTTCGGACGATATAGTTTCGGATAAGAGCGAAAAGTTCATGATTGCCGAGATCATGCGCGAAAAAATCTTGTTAAAATACGATAAAGAGATCCCTCACGGCGTGGCGGTGGTGGTAAATACCTTTAAAAAGCAGGAAAACGGAGTTTACGACATCAATCTCGACGTAGTGTGCGAAAAGCCGAACCACAAGGCGATAATCATAGGCAAGCAGGGAAGCGCGCTGAAACAGGTGAGTTCGTTCGCCCGCGGAGATATGGAAAAGTTTTTGGGCGCAAAGGTGTTTTTAACGGTGTATGTAAAGGTAAAGGAGGGCTGGCGCGACCGCCCCGACCTCATGCGCGACTACGGCTACGATACAAAAAAAGAGCTGTAACGCATCGCGCTTTAACGCCGAATATACTTTAAAATATTGCACATCCTAATTTTGCTGCAATTCAGGGGGTGTGCATGAATAAGGACAGGGACGCCGCCGAACTTGCGTGGAGAATGTTCAAACACACCGGTTCGGTAAGTTACTATATGCTCTATAAGCATTTAAAGGGCAAAAAATAGGCCGCGCAAAGATGCGGCTGCAATTTTTATGGAAGGTATAAAGCTGAATGCTTTAATGCTCCGCTCTGCGGACTATGGCGAAAACGATAAAATATTAACTCTTTTGACTGCCGGCGAAGGAAAGATCTCCGCCGGCATAAAGGGGGTAAAAAAGGCGGGGGCAAAGCTTAAATTTGCGGCCCAGCCTTTTTGCTTTGCCGAATACATCCTCGCCCGCCGCGGCGAAAGATACACCGTAACGCAGGCCTCGGAGATAGAAAGTTTTTACGACATCCGCACGGATATAAACAAGTTTTACGCCGCCTGTTCGGTGTGCGAATGCGCCGACAGTTTAACTTACGGCGACGGCGAAGACTCCGCGCTGTTCACTCCCGCCGTGCGCGCATTGACAAATATATGCAACGGCGACGAGTGTTCGGCCCTTATACAGTTTCTTCTCTCCGCGCTGTCGGTTTCGGGGTATACCGTGGGTTTGGACGGCTGTGCGGAGTGCGGCGCGCCCCTCTTGAACGAAGAGCTCATGCGCTTCGATATGAACGCGGGCGCGTTCACCTGCCGCGATTGCGGCGCCGGCCCCGGCGCAAGCGGTTCTACATACAGCGTTTTGCGCATGTGCGCCGGCAAAAGCTACAATCCCGCATTCGTCACTCCCGACGGCAAAAAACGCGCCCTGCGCCTGCTGCGCGAATATCTCGCGCACAAAACGGATTACCGCTTTCAAAGCCTTTCCGAATATATCCGTTTGATTTGAAATAAGCAGTGCGCCGACGGCACAGCCGTCGGCGCATTATTTATGTTGTAAATAGCCAAAATGTCGGGCGCGTCGGTATTTTTCCGTATATACCTTATTTATAAGGAATTCCTTACCGCTTTATCCGTCCAAAAACCGCCGTGAGAGGATAGAACATAAGGCCTACCGTAACTATCGTGCAAAGCGTCTGCGGCAGCATGGCGGTAAACGACGCGTAAAAATATACAAGCGCGCCCTCAAACGTCATGCCGAGCATAAGCGGGGATATAACGTCGTCCAAAAGGGTAAAACCTATCGTGCACATCGCGGCCGCCGTAACAATAAAAAATAAGAACAGCGCGCGTTCGCCGTTTTTGCCGCGCGATTTTATCCAAAGAATATCGAACGCCGCAATCAGCGCAAAGAACAGCGAGCCGAGCGTGTAAAGCAGGGCGTCGCACATCCCTTTATATATGCGCGAAATTTTAATAACGTCCAGCCCAGCGGCGCAGAACGCCGCGGCCGAAAGTGCTGCAAGCGCAACGTTTACTGCAATTTTTTTAACGACGTCAAGCTCTCCTCCAAGTCGTCCTATAAGGCCGAAAATAATTCCGAACAGCGGAAAATATATGCAGTATAAGATTATCGCTGCGGGGGCGAAACCGAATATAAAGCAGCGCAGCAGGCTGAAAGCCAAGCCCGTCACCCCGCCGAACCACGGCCCGAAGCAGTACGAAGCGCAAAGCAGCACAACGGTAACGCACTCAA
>CALVWU010000038.1 GCA_944367955.1 uncultured Clostridia bacterium | reverse complement strand
AGTTTTCGGCGGTGAGATCCGACCAATAATACTGCGACAGCGCATTCCTTAAATCGGCGTCGCCGGCATAGCGTTTGCGGAATTCGCCGTTTTTTACGATGGTTATTATGCCCGTTTCTTCGGAAACGACGATGGCGGTTACCGAAGCGACGGAAGTTACGCCCAGCGCGGCGCGATGGCGCGAACCCAGCTCCTGGGGAAGATTATCGTTTTGAATGATGGGCAAAAAGCAGCCCGCGGCGTGTATTTTGTCGCCTTCGATTATCATCGCGCCGTCGTGAAGGGGTGCTTTGGGATAGAATACCGCTTCGATCATGGGCGCGGTTATATCGGCGTTTACCACCGTACCCGATGAAATTATGCCTTCGGGCAGGTTTTCGTTTGAAAGCACTATAAGCGCGCCCGTATTTGTTTTGGACATGTCCTGCACGGCGCGGATGGTTTCCTGAATTATCTTTTCGATATGCCCCACCGTCATATCCGACTTGCCCACATGCCGGCGCGAACCCGAATCGAGCATGCCGCGCTTGATTTCGACGTTGAACATGGTTACCACCACTATTACGGATATGAATATTAAGATGAGCAGCGTCTGCGAACTGATGTTATCGGAAAAGGAGCACGCGATGCCGAACACTATTACGGCCGCGCACAGGATTGCAATAAACTTGCCGCTCTTGTTTTCCTTTAATACCTTGAACACGATATAAAACAGCACGGCAAAGGCTATCAGCTGCACGGCATAAGTCCAGTCCATGCCGTTCCACATTGCCGAAAGCTTGGCCCCTATCGCTTCCCATGAATTCATAAAACCAACTCCGCAGGCCGCCCTTTCGCCGCAACGACGGCGCGGGGCGCGCAACAATCAATATATCTTTTAATTATTATATTCTATTTTTTAATAAAAATAAAGCGTTTTGCACCGTTTAATTGCGCGCGGCAGGGCAAAACGGCAATCTTTTAGCGCGGGCAGCCGCATTTGCGCAAAAGCGCGCGCCGCGGGCGCGGAACTATTCCCCGAACATCACGGCGGCGAGCGAAGTTATGAACGCACCGTCCTGCGTAAGTCCGCCCGAACGCATGCGCGCAGAACAGTCGTACAGCGCGCGGGTATAATACAAAAGGCGGTCGACGCCTATCGCGCGGGCCTTTTCGCCGTTTTTGCGCACGGCGAATTCGGGCATCTTTAATTTTGCGGCAAGCGAAGCGTTGCTTTCATCCGAAGTCAAAATTATTAAAAGATTCTTATAAAACCGCAAAAGAGCCGCACATATGGCCGATTTATCGGTATTTTTTGCAATGAGTTCGGCGCACATCGCACAAAAGCGCGAATAGTTTTTTGACGCGGCCGCCTCGGTCATTTCATAGATGCGGTAATCGGTATCCTTATACACCGTTTCGTCTATATCGGCGGCGGAGAGCCTGTCCTTGCCCAAAAGTTTCAGCTTTTCGACCTCGCCCTCGACGCGCGACATATCGCAAAGGCAATAGGCCGCCACGTTGCGGCAGGCGGAAACATCGGCATATATGCCCGCGCGCTTTAACGTTGCATACACCCAGCGGGTGACGGTATCTTCATCCGCGCGGGAACAGTCGACGTAGGTTATGCATTTTTTGCGCTTTAACTGCGCGCCCTTGCCGGCCGATTGATTTACTATGACAAGTATGGTGGACGGCGGGCAGTTTTCGAACGCGGCCTTTAAATATTTATCGTAGTCGGCCTCGGACGGATAGAACTCCCCCACCCTTATCACACGCTTTTCGGCCATGAACGGATACGCAGCCATGGCGGAAGTTAAATTTTCGATCTGCTTGCCCTTCAACGCCCCGCCGTCGAACGAGGCGAAGTTGAGTTCGGGCATGCTTAAAAAAGCCCGCTTTACCTGCTCTTCGCCGTGGGCGCGGAAGTAGGCGTCTTCGCCTTCGAACAGATATATGCGGCGGTCGGAGACCGCTATGTCGTTTTTAAGTTCGGTATATTTCATAGTTGTCTTTAAAGCGCGTATCTATTATATCATCGCGGCACAAAAATTGCAAGTCCCCTCCGCAATCAGGGCGCGCGGAAACGTCGTCGCACCGACAGCGGTAAACGCACAGGGTTTGAACGGGCGGCAGAGCCGAATAAGAATTATCAGCCGCGCCGACCCCTCCGCCTATACAGCCGAACACGAACACTGCCGCGCAGACGGCGCATATAGCCGCGCGAACGCGTAAGCGCAGGTTGAGTTTATCCGAAGCGACCGCAATGGCGACGAACACCGCCGCAGCCGCGGGCCAGCCCACCGTGCCTGAAATGAGGCTGTCTTCAAACCCGAATTCGACAAAAAAGTTGATCACTGCCTGCAAGGGCAGCGCGGAGGCGGGCAAAACAAAGGCGGCCGCCGGAGGAACAACCATGCAGAACACGGTGCATGCGAAAAGCAGAATGTACAAAAGCGAAATTACAGGCACCACTATTATGTTCAATATGAGCCCCGCGCCCGAAATATAGCCGAAGGTGAGCATGAGCGTGGGAAAAGTTGCCGCCTGGGAAGCGAGCGACATCGAAATATTCTGCCTTAACCCCGACGGCAGGCGGGCGAGCAGGCGATTTATGTTGGGACACAAAAAGATTATGCCGAGCATGGCCGCAACCGACAGGATAAAACCGACGTCGAACAGATTCAGCGGATTGACGAGCAAAATTATTATCACCGAAAGCGAGAGCGAATTGAGCTGATCGTACTTTGCAAAGGCGAGCGAAGAGAGCGCGGCCACGGCACACATGACGGCAGCCCTTACCGCCGAAAGGGTAAAGCCGCACACTCCGACATAGAAGAACACCGCCGCTATTGCGGCTATGGATGAAACCCACCTGCCCGCGCGCAGCTTTTTAAGAACGAAAAATATCGAAGCGAACAAAATGCTTACGTTCATGCCCGACACGGCAAAGATGTGCGCCACGCCGCCGTAGCGGAACGCGTCAAGCGTATTCTGCGACATATCCTGTGTGCCGCCGGTTATCATGGCGTATACCACCGAGGCGGTTTCGAAATCGAGATTTTTAAAAAGAACGTCGTATATGGCCGAACGAACGCCGCCGAACAGCGAAAATCCGTAGCCGTATTCAAACGCGCCCGAAACTTCGGCGAAGTGATATATGCCGTCGGCCGCATTGTAATTGAGCCTGCCGTAAGCAAACAGTTCGTAAGCCGAAACGGTTGCCCGAAAGCTGACAGAATAGCCGGGCTCCAACGCGCCCGAGGCTACTCCGCCGGGATATACCAAAAGTCTGCCCGGCAGTTGAACGCCGTCCGCGGTAACCCGCGAAAGTATAAAATACACTCCGCCCGACGAGGTGAAGCGCACGTCTTCGACCCTGCCCGAAACAAGCACTTCGCCGTCCGGCGGAACAAACGAGGCGAGCTTTGCAAACACCGCCGCGGCGTATGCCGCGGCGACGGCAAAAAACAGGGCGACGACGGCGATATACGCCAGCGTTTTAACGCTGCGGCGGGAGATGGCCGCAACCGCGAAAATTGCGGCCGCAACGGGTGCGGCCGCAGTCAGATACAGATAATCTATCCGGTAAAGGGCGCATGCATATGCTGCCGCCACGCCGCAGACCATGGCGAGAGCGGCGGCGAAAGGCAGCCTGAAATTGCACAGCCTTTTATGAGCGGCCGACATCAGCTTAGCGAGATCCTGTCGGAAATGCTGCGTATGAACATGCCCCGCGCAACACCTTCGTCGATGCAGGCATTGACGAACGCCGTCATCTTGTCGGAAGTGCGGGGAACGCCCAGCTGCTTTATTACCGAAGTCACAAGCTCGTCGGCATACATGCTTACTTTATCGAGCAGCACGGCCCTGACCAGCGAAATCACGTCATAGGGCGTGAAATCGCTGTCGGAAGTGCGCACCTGGGTGCCGCTTTCAACGCGGTACCTGTCGAACGAGGCGGCTTTATCCGTCTTGTAATAATAGGTATTGCCCGCCATCTGCGCGGTTTTGAAAGCGCATGCCGAGGCGAGGGCGTTGATCTTGCTTTCGAGCTTTGTGCCGTATTTTTGTATGCCGAAGGCCGAAAGCACTCGCTTGGCGAGGAACTGGGCCGAAATCGGCTCTTCCGCCGCCACCACCGCGCGGATGACTTTGATGATCTCGCCGTCGTGTTCGCCGCCGAGTATGGCCTGGGCATCGAGCTGCGTCTCCTCTACCTTGGCAAAGCGGTAGGGCTTTTTAAAGGTGTTTGCCGTGGCCTTGTCGGTGGAAGTGAGTTTATCGAGATATTCCTTTATCTTTTTGATTTCGCGCTTGGGATTGTTGAAAAAGTTGATGGCATACAGCTTTACGACGTTCCAGTTGTTGCGCTTTAAGGTTTGAACCATCATTACCGAGCGATCTTTAACCGAGAATTCGGTGGTGCCGTCGCAGAGTATGGCAAGTATAAAATTGTGTCTGTTTTTGGGATCGACGACGGCGACGTCGATTTTGAAATCCGAAACGCCGACGTCGCAGCGGCATTCGTAGCCGTACTGCGAAAGCTCGGCGGCGACATACCTGCCTATGCCGTTTTTGTTTACTATTATCTCATCGGAGGGGCGGGCGATGGTGGTTCTGCCCTTTTCGGCAAATTCAAGAAAGGCTTTAAGCCCCGCCACACCGCGCGAGGTGGTGCGCGAAAGATCTATCATCGAATAGCGCATCGAAGAGAATATTATCATCTCCTCTCTCGCTCTTGACACGGCGACGTTGAGCCTGCGCCAGCCGCCGAGCTGGTTCAAAGGGCCGAAGTTTAAAGATATTCTGCCCGCATAGTCGGGGCCGTAACATACCGAAAAGAGGATAACGTCCCTTTCGTCGCCCTGAACGTTTTCAAGGTTTTTGACGAACAGAGGCTCTTCCCGTTCGTACGCCGCGCTTTCGAGGCCGAGTTCGGTTACGCGCTTTGACAGCATCTTTTCGATGTAGACCTGCTGGGGCGTGGAAAACGTTACAACGCCTATCGACGAGCGGCGGGCCGCGGGATCTTTAAGACGGGCGATGACAGCGTTTACGAGAGCTTCGGCCTCCTGCTTGTTTATCTTCGCCCCGCCGCGCTCGTACACGCCGCCTTCGACGTAGCGGAACTTTACATGGCTGTCGGCATCCGGCGAAGGGAAGGTGCACAGTCGGGACGAATAATACATTATGTTAGAGAAAGCTATCAGACTTTCGTGCTTGGAGCGATAGTGCCAGTTTAAATGCTTTTCGGGAATGCCCAGAGCGAGGCAGTCGTCGAGCACCGATTCAAGATCTTCGCTTTCGAGATTGTCGTCGTCCACCTCCATATTCATAAAGAAAGACGTGGGAGGCATCTGCTTGGGGTCGCCCACTATCACCGCGCTCTTTGCGCGGGCGAGCGAAGGCACCGCCTCGCATGTGGGCATCTGCGACGCTTCGTCGAATATAACTATATCGAACAGTTTGGGATCGGCGGGCAGATACTGCGAAACGGTTGAAGGACTCATGAGCAGACAGGGGGCCACCGTTTTTAAAAGTTCGGGGAATTCGGTGAATATCGTGCGCAGGTCATAGCCGCGGACGTTGCCCTTTATGCGGCGGTTGAACGCCATGAGTTCGAGCGCGAGCGGGCCTTCGGTCTGGGGAGAGGGCAGGCGGGCGATAAGGTCGTGGCGCAGCTTGGCGCGGGTGACGCGGGCAAACTCTTCAAGCGTCTGCGCAAAGTCGCGCGCGGTTTCATCCATCAGCGCGGCGGAGAACGACGAAAGGTTTTCATCCGCGGGTATGTTGGTTTGAATGAAGTTGCGGTATACGTTTTTGCGGAACGCGGACAGTATTTTTTCGCCGCTTATCTGCCCTGACTCCATTGCGTCGGTTATGAACGTAAGGCCGCTGTCGTTCAGTTTTTTTGCCGTGGCCTTATACATGCACCATGCGGGCAGCATGTCGATGTTGTCGATAAGCGACGTGCATTTCGAGGTGTAGTAATCGAAGATGTCGTCGTCGCCGACAAGGTTTTTATCGCACTTTGCAACGGCGGCAAAGTGGTCGCAGGCCTTTACGAACGCCACGGCCGCCGTGATGACGCCGGTGAGCAGCGGCTTCAAATATCCGTCGGCGGCGCGGGCGCATACGCTGTTGAAGGCGTCGCCGTTGTAGTCCATGAAAACGCTTGCGCAGCTTGCGTGAAGGGCGTATACGGGGCGCATGAATTCGTCGCGCTTTTTATCGTTTATTACCCCGCCGAGACCCAGGAAAGCCGAGGAGAGGTTTGTGTAACTTAATATCTTTTTGCGGGCCTGTTCTATTTCGTATGCGCGTTTTATCCATTCAAGCTCTTCGCTTTCGGCCAGAGGAGTGCGCGCGCCGCAGCGGGATATGCGCTTCAACACGGCGATGAGCGTGCGGGACGAACGGTAATTTTCGCCCCAGTTTTCTATTTCGCCCTCTATGTCGTCGGCCAGCTTGCCGAGTTCGGGCAAACTTTTAAAGCGCGTCATCCAGTTGCGCACTTCGGCGTCGTAGCGGATATTGGCGTTGTAGAACACATAAAAATCGCTTTCGTCGCAGGAGAAAAAGGTCTTTAACCTGTCCTCCTTTAACACCGTGCAGATTTCCACAAGGTTTTTAAGCTTTTTTGAAGTGAACGCCGAAATCTTTTGATTGAACGTTTCGAGGAACAGACCGAGGTAATTTTTTAAATGCTTCAATTCGGCCAGCACGACTTCGGCCGCGCACAGCACGGTGGCCTGCACTTTTTCGTCGCAGTCGGTTATTTCGATGCCCGAAAACGGCGAGCGGTACACGCCGCCGCACTCCTTTGCGGCCGCCTGCGCGGTGAGCAGCATGTTTTCGTATTCGAGCAATTTTTTGGCCGTAAGCCTGTCGTAGAAAGTGGACTCTATGTTCACGAGTTCGGGCGCGTTTTTGTTTTGCAGATAGTAGAGTATGCCCTCGTAGACCGAAACGCCTATGCGCCGCTTTTTGTGCAGGGCGGCCAGAGGCAGTTTTAAACGGCTGCGGTCTTCAACTATCTTCTGCGCGTCGGAATCGTATTTTTCGCCTTCGGCGAACTCGTCCTTCAATTCCAGAGTGGCCTCTATCGAGCGCACTATTTCGCTCTTCTGCACCGACTTGCCGGAATGCAGTTCAAGGCAGAATTCGCCTATGCCTATCTCGTCCAAACGCTTTTTTACCACCTGCAGCGCGGCCTGTTTTTCGGCGACGAAAAGCACCCTTTTGCCGTGGCCCACCGCGTTTGCAATTATATTGGTTATGGTTTGGCTTTTGCCCGTGCCGGGAGGCCCGTGCAGAACGAACGTAGTGCCCTTTGCCGATTCGGATATGGCGGCATACTGCGAGGAATCGCAGGCGAGGGGAATGAACACCTCCTTCGGATCGCCGTCGTCCTCGTCGTCGCCTATAAGCTTGTTTTCGCCCAGCTTGTTGCGGTTTGAAAGCAGACTGTCGATAAGGGGATTCTGCCTGTACACGGGCATGTTGGTGCGCACGTCCGACCACATGGCGTAGCGGGCGAAAGTAAACTGCGAAATATATATGTCCTCGTGCACCAGCCAGCCCTTCATGTTGGCCGTCTTTGCGCGCATTACGGCGAGTATTTCGACGGGCGAGAGGTTGGCCCCCTCTATGCCGCGCACGTCTATGCCGAACTCCACCTTTAAGAATTCCAAAAGGGTGGTGTTTACGCGGAATTCATCCGAAAGCTCCACCTCTATGCCCTGGGTTTTGGTCTTTTTTAAAGTTACGGGCAGCATTACGAGGGGCGCGTATTTGAATTCCTTGTCGTCGGTGGAATTCCACTTTAAAAAGCCTATGGCCATATACAGTGTATTTGCGCCCACCTCTTCCTGCGTGGCGCGGGCGCGGCGGATGAGCGTAGAGGCGTTTTCAAGCAGCATATCCGCGCGGGAATACGACCTTACAACGCCCTGCGCAAGCTCTATATCCACAAGTTCGGCAAGCGGCTTTACCTTTTCGCCGCCGCCGAAGTACAGCGCGCCCTGAACGGGGTTTACGTTGCCGTTTATAACAAGTTTTTCCCTTTCGCCCAGCTTTTCCAAAAAGCCCGACGCGCTGTAAGTTAAAAGATGGATGGCGTCGCGGCGGTATCTGAACGCGAGCAGATTGTTTTTGAGCGAAAGATCCAAAAGCCGCCTTTCCCACGTTTTATCCTTGGACGCGGCGCGGCCGAGTTCGAGCTTGTCGGCGTCGATTATATCCTTGGGGCGGGCCTCGTAAGAGAACTGCTTGTCTTCGAGAATTTCGTACGAGGAGCCGTTTTTAACCTTGATGGGCATGGGGAACACGCCGCCTATGCGGCAGCGTTTTATATCGAGGCAAACGTCGAATTTTTTTGCGGCGAGCGCGGACGAAAAGTGAGCCGAGCTTGTGGTATAGCTGGCGTTCTTGTGGGCGAAGAGATCGTCCACGTCGACGACGGCGAGATTGTTTACGCCGTCGGCCACATACCTTTCCACAACCGACATATCGTCCTGCAGCGTGGCGGTGAAACAGCTTTCGTACAGCCACACGCCCACGCCGAGCTTTTCCTTGCCTATTACTATTACGGGATTGAGTTTGGCCGCTTCGAGACAGGAGGCCGCAAAACATGCCATTCCGAGGGGCGTGGCAAGACGGTCTTCGACTATCTCGGAAACGTTGCCCACGCGCACGGCCTTGGGCCTTGCCGGAAGTTCGGCCTGCTCCACCGGAACGGGCTCCGCTTCGGGGCGGGGAACGTTATCCATTTGAGCGGGCGAGGGCACGGGGTCTTCGGCGCGCTCGATATTCAGATGGCGGACGGCGGCGAATATGGCCGCAAACGCGCCGCGAACGGCGTTTTTGTTGTTGCCGGAATAACCCGACCACTCCTGCGAGAATCCCCATGTTTTAAGCTGCAAGCCGGCTTCGGCCAGCACCTTTTGGCAGTCGGAAAGCTTGGGACGGACGTGCGAGGACAGCATTTCGACGTTGCCCGAAAGCCCGCTCCACACGTCCATGGGCAGGGCGGCGACGTCCGCGCTGAACGAGCACACGGATTTTTTGCCGCTCAACACGTTCACCGAAACTTTGCAAACCTTTTCCTCTTTGAGTTCGGCAAGGAACTTGGGATTTAAAAGGGGCGGAACCTTTAACTCGGTGCTGCTTTGCGCGGGCAGCAGGGGCAGCGTTATGTTTGCGGGCATTATCAACGCCCCTTCGCCCGAAACGGCGACGAGAAGATTTTCAAGATCCTTTTCGCCGTTGTTGAATATGCGCAGAGTGGTGAACAGAGGTATGCGGTTGAAATATGTGGCATACGACACGAAGTTCAATACTTCGCCGTCGAGTTCTATAATGTCCTGCGGGGGTAATTTTTGCGGAATCGCTTTCTTTTTAGCCGCATTGTTTTTTGAAGTAGCCATGTGCTGTTTCGTATGCCTCCCTCTCTGATTTTTATTGCGTTTTTGCGCGGCGGCCGCATGCCGCCGCGGGGGTCGCGCCCCGATCGGTATGTAATTTTACCTTTCCATTATACCACTAAATAAAAAGATATTCAATAATTGAAAGGCAAAAAATTGCCGCCGCGCGCAAAATTTTGCGCGCGGCGGCAAACGTTTAACAAAACAAGCCGTTATTTTTTATCGCCGGTTTCGCCGCTCTTTTCCGCACGGCCGGCGTCTTCGCCCGCCGGAACGGGGGCGTTTGCCGCGCTTTCGCCGCGGCGGGAAAAGAGTTTTATTTTTATGCCGCCAGTAACTGCGGTGAGATATTTTCCGAACACGATGTTGAGAACCGTTAAAACGACGGTGAATATCGTAAGGGCGAGGGCCTGATAGCCGGGCGTTACGATGTAGCCGAAAAAGTTTAAGTTATAGCCGAAGCTGCCGGTGAGTTCGGCCATCAGTTCGGCGTTGTTCACATAGGCGGCCATGGCGTTTATCGTATCGTTCATGAACGCGAACCTGAACAGCGCGCAGGCGTATGTGCCGGGCACGAAGCCGCAGACGTACTGAACGGCTTCGGGCATCATGAACAGCGGCATGTACGCGCCTATCAAAAAGCCTATCGCCGTGGAAAATATGGTTATGACGCTGCCCATGGTGGAATCGCGCGAAATGAACGAACAGATGAACACCGTAAACAACACGCCGTTTATCGAGGCGTATACGAGCACGCCGAGTATGGAGAGAACCGACGAAAACGACATTATAAGTTCGCCTATGGCCGCAAGATATATAAAGCAGACGACCAAAAAGATGAGGCACACGACAAAAGTTATGATAAAGTTTGCCAAAAAGTAACTTAAAATAAGCACGTTTGACGAAACGGGCGAGGACGCGAAATCGCGGTTGATGCCGTTTTCTTTATCGCTCACGGTTATGTTGTTTATCTGCAGCGACACCGTTATGGTACACATGGCCACTATGCCCGAAAGCATCCACGAATCGACGAGCGTGTGGATATATTTAAGCAGTTCGGGGTCGGATGAATCCATGCCGAACTCTTCGAGCACCGGCTCTATCGTCATCAGTTCGAGATCGCGCAGAAAAAAGATATATATCACGAAGATGATAAAGGGCACCATGAGCGTGAAGAACACGCGCATCCGGCTATTTACGAACACCAGAAGATGCCGCCTTGTAAGGCTGGCAAGCTGTTCGGCGTAGTTTGTTTTAGTTTTTGCCGCCATCTTCTTCCTCCGTTACGGTTATGTCCCTGCCGGTCACATTCAAAAACACGTCGTCCATCTTGCCCTTTAAAATTTCGATGTCGACCGTATACTGCGGATAGTCGGCCATCAGCTTTTTTGCCGCGGCAGTATCCTCTATTCTTATGCGGTACGCGCCCTGTTCGCCGTCGTACACATAGGAATATCCCCCCTCTTTAAGCGCGCGGTCGAAATTTTCGTCGGCGGGCATATAGCTTGCGAGGGTATCGAAGGAATAGGCGTTTTTAAGTTCGTTGGGCGTACCGCGGGCGATTATTTTGCCCTTGTCCATTATCACCACGTCGGTGGCGAGTTCGGCCTCTTCGAGGTAGTGCGTGGTCAAAAACACCGTCATGCCCGTTTCGGCGCGGATCTTATCTATCAACGCCCACACTATGCGGCGGTTTTTGGGGTCGAGGCCGGTTGTCGGCTCGTCCAAAATCAAAAGCTTGGGGCTGTGCACCATGGCGCGGGCTATATCCACGCGCCTCATCTGGCCGCCCGAAAGATTTTTTACGGGACGCTTTAATATGGGTTCAAGCTCTAAAAGCCTTATAATATCCTGCACAGTCTGCTTTTTGCGCTGTCTGCCCAGGCCGTAGAACGCCGTGCGGATTTCAAGATTTTGCAGAACGGTGAGCTCTTTATCGAGCACGGAAGTTTGAAAAACGATGCCTATATCGCGCTTTATCGAGCGCGTGTCGGCGTCGAGATCCCTGCCTCCGACATATATTTTGCCCGCGTCCTTATCGAGGATGGAACAGATTATGTTTATGGTGGTGGACTTGCCCGCTCCGTTTACGCCCAAAAAGGCGAAAAGGCTGCCGCGCTTTACCGAAAAGGAAATATCGTCCACCGCCCTTACGTGGCCGTAAGTTTTGGTTAAATGACTGATTACAAGCGCGTTTTCGTTATCCGGAATCAAAACAACTTCTCCTTGCTTACTTTGTGTTGCGCTTCGCCTTGCCCCATGTGGGTTTGGACATAGTGCCCATGCATATGGTTACGGAATACACTATCAAAAAGAATGGAAACCACAAAACCGCGCCTATCAGCTCGCTCCGCTTTTTCGCGCCTATCTTTTTATAGTCGGTAATTACCAAAAACAGGGCCTGAACGTATCCGAAAAACACAAAAAGCCCTATAAGTATGCTTCCGCCGACGATGAGAGTGTTCCACAAAAGGCTTTGGCACCACGCGGCGGTGAACAGCGAAAGCTGCATCCCTCCGTACGCGGCAAAGGCGAGGTATGTGAAGTGGTATATATAGTACAGCGGAAACCACACGCACAACAGCACGGTGAAAAAGAGAAAGCTGTACGTCATGCATATTTCGAGGCAGGACAGATCGCCCGTGGCGAAGAACTTTTTTAACAGCTTTGAAAACTTGGGTTTAAGCAACGAAACCGAGCCGCTGCCTATTCTCTTGTTGCGGTTATATGTATCTTTAAGCGACGAAGGCATATCCTCCGAAACCACGGCGTCTTCAACAAAGTGGCCCTTATATCCGTCGAGGAGGCGGTTAAAATAGTATTCGGCGTCTTCGGATATCGTAACGCAGTCGTACCCGCCGGTGGCTTTAAGCATGCGCGCGCTCATCATTGCGCCGCTGCCGTTGACGTGCGCGGCCAGCCCCAGTCTTTCCCTCACCCTGCTACCGTAGCGCGATTCGAACACATAGAACATCGTGCAGGCCTTGGTGAAAAAGTTCTGCGCGGCGTTTTTCGCACCCTCGTAGGGACGGGCGAGATCGACGCCCGACTGATACGCGTCGTTCATAAGCGAGGAATATTCGGCATTCAAATGGTTGTCCGCGTCCACCCTTATTATGATTTCATAGGGGTCGTCTTCTATCGAAAGAATGTGATCTATGCCGTAACGAAGGGGATACGCCGCCATATGGTGGGCGGGATCGGCGTCGTTATGTATAAGCACCTTGGCCCCCGCTCTTTCGGCGAGCGCGGCGGTGTCGTCGGTGCAGTTGTCGGCCACGACGAACACCTCGAATTTATCGCGCGGATAATCCTGGCCTTCGAGAATGTTTTTAACCGTGCCTTCGATTACGGCGGCTTCGTTGTTTGCGGGAATCAGATAGGCTATCTTTGCCTTTTTTTCGCTCTTGGGCCACGTCTTCTTTTTAACGAAGCAAAAGAGCACATAGCATATCTGCACAAGAAGGGGTATGGCTATGACTATAAGTATGGCATAGTTGACTATGCTCAGCACTCTGAACAGATATTCGTGCCACATAATGACTCCTCCGTATCGTTGGCCGCAAACGGATGCGGCGTTACGGTAATATTTTACCACCCTCGGCGGTTTATGTCTACTGTTTTTGGCCGCGCGCGGCAATTTCACTGCGGTTTCACAGCTATTTCACTTCGCCTCCGCGCACGACGGCAAGCTCTTTCAGCGCGCGCGTATACGCTATATACCGCTCGTTCACCGTCATATCCCCGTCCGCAACGGCCACGGCGGTGAATTCCAGCCCCTTGCTTTCGTAAACGGTCATGATGTTTATCTTGCTTTTGGATATTACACCGCTTTCGCGCACGACGTTGTAGGCCTTGCGGGTGAATTTTTGCAGATTTTCTTCGGAAGTGATGACGGCTTTAAGCCCCTTTTTGTCCGAAAGATACCTGCCCGCACCCTTGGACGGGATGACCTTTATGTCCTCGCCCGGCAGTCCCACGGGCTGCATGTCTATGCCCAGATTGTCCGAAACGTACTCCACTATCTGGTTGGTATTGCGGTAGTTGCGGGTAAGTTCGTACACCTTATAACCCAGTTCGTCCCAGCTTTTAACGCCGCGGCAGGGGGTTATGTTCTGCTTTAAATCGCCGAACACGTTAAAGCAGGCCTCGGCGTTCACATATCTTATCACGCCGTATTCGACGGGGGATATATCCTGCGCTTCGTCCACGAACACAAAGGAATATTTGGGCGATAAGTCGAATCCGAGTTCGGCCAGCACCGCGCACAGCGCGAACACGTCGGCACGGCACATTGCGCGGTTGGACACGCCGTAGCGGGTCTTTATGCCCTTTACCGTTTCGCGGTAGAAAAAGCGGATCACGTCCACTTTGTTTTCGCACCTGCCTATGTGCACGAGATAGCCCTCGCCGTGGGCGACGTC
>CALVWU010000037.1 GCA_944367955.1 uncultured Clostridia bacterium | reverse complement strand
TCAACGTCAAAGCCGTAAAAGCGCAGCAGCCAGTCGGCCTGGTAAAGTCTGTGTTCGCGCAGCAGTCCCGCGCCCGTAGCGGGCAGTTTGGGGCTTGCCACCACCGGTATATACGAGGAGTAATACACTCGCTTCAATCCCAGCCCTCTGTAAAGTGCCTGCGTAAGCCTCAATATCTGCCCGTCGCTTTCGGGCGACGCGCCTATTATCATCTGCGTCGTCTGTCCCGCGGGTATGACCCGCTGCCGCGGCAAAACCTTGTTTTCGCGATCGTACAGGGCGGCGGCCTGCAATCTCTTCATGGGCAAAATCAGGCTGTCCTTTGTCTTTTGCGGAGCAAGCAGTTTAAGCGATCTCTCGCTCGGCAGCTCTATATTGTAGCTCATTCTGTCAACCAGCCGCGCCGCCCGTATGCTCAAAACTTCGTCGGCGTACGGTATGCCTTTCAGGTGTATGTAGCCGTTAAAGTTATATTGTTTTCTAAGCATGGTGACGGTGCGCGTCAAAAGCTCCATCGTGGCGTTCGGCGAGGCGAATACGGCGGATGACAGAAACAGCCCTTCGATATAGTTGCGCTTATAAAAATTCACCGTAAGCTCGCATATCTCTTCGGGGGTGATCGTCGCTCTGCGCACGTTCGCGCTCGCCCTGTTGGGGCAGTATTCGCAGTCGTATATGCAGTCGTTGCTCATCAAAATTTTCAAAAGCGAAATGCACCGTCCGTCGGGGGTAAAGGAGTGGCATATCCCGCCGACGGAGGCGTTTCCGAGTCCTCCGGCCGCGTTTTTGCGTTTTGACCCGGAAGAGGAGCAGGATACGTCGTACTTCGCGCTCTCGGTAAGTATTTCAAGTTTTTCGGCGTCAAGCATAATTATCCCCTCCAAAAAAATAAATAGGCGCGTTGCATCGGCGGAAAAAAACCTGTATCCGCCGTACGGCAAGGCGAACTATTACCCGAAAAAAGTCGCTTTGCCCAAAACGCGCCTGCAAACAAATCTGGCAGTCATAGCATCCGCAAAATGTGCAAAATTGCGGTCTTAAACATTTGTTTGTATGTGTATTATAGCGCATGTTCCGTCGTTTGTCAAGGGGAGAAGGGCATTTTTTTTAAAACGACAAAAAAATTTTTAAACTTTCACAAATATTTCATGCAAGAGCATTTACCTTTACACAATCGGGTTTATAATTAATATATAAAGTATAAAAACCCGAAAAAAAGGAGCACCCCCGTGAAAGTACTTATTGTTGACGACGAAGAGATGATTCGCGGCGTTTTAAAAGAATACGTCGAGTTTGAAGGCAACGAAGCTTTTGAAGCCGCCGACGGCATGGAGGCCGTGCGCCTGTGCCGCGATAACGATTACGACGTCATTTTAATGGATGTGATGATGCCCAAGCTCGACGGGTTTTCCGCCGTTAAAGAAATTAAAAAGATAAAGGACATCCCCGTAATAATGCTTTCGGCAAGGGGTGAAGAATACGATAAGCTTTTCGGCTTCGAAATAGGCGTCGACGATTATGTAACAAAGCCGTTTTCTCCCAAGGAGGTCATGGCCCGCATTCACGCGGTGACCAAACGCCGCGCCTCGGCCGAGGGGCCGAGCCCCGAAGTTTATACCTTTGAAGGGCTTACCGTCGACATGGCCGGCCGCAATGTGTATGTCGACGGCGAAAAGGCCGAGCTCACCCCCAAGGAATACGAAATTTTATTCTATTTCATAAAGAACAAGGGCATCGCCCTTACGCGCGAAAAACTGCTGTACGACGTGTGGGGGTTCGATTTTTACGGCGACGACCGCACGGTGGATACGCACATAAAAATGCTGCGCGCCAATTTAAAGCAATACCGCAAATTCATAGTAACTCTCAGGGGTTTGGGATATAAGTTTGAAGCATAAACTTCCGCTTAAAATCAAGAGCATGCAGGTGCTGCTGTGGCGGTACTTCGCGCTCTTTACAGTGCTCATAATAGCCGTAGTTTCCATTGTGTGCTACGGCGTTTTAACAAGCTCGGCAACCATTCAGGCGCGCGACAGGGTGATCTCGGTAGGTTCGGGGCTTACATATTTTGCAAACGGCGCGACTTCCGATTTCGAAGGCGTCATCAGCAACGAAATGAACCGCTATGCCATAACCGAGGGCATGGACGCCTTCATCGTCGGCCTGAACGGGGCGGCATTCATTTCCACAACCGAACTTCCCGATGACTGGAGCGGCATTTTCGAAGAATTGAAATCTACCGTCGACGGCTGGACGGCCGACAGAGCTGTGGTATATTCAGCCCAGTCAAATTTAAACTATGTTTCGTGCATAGTTTTCAACGGCAGGCAGTGCTATCTTTTGGTGCGCTATCCCATGACGGTCGTTTTAAATTCCGTGCGCAGCATGCAGCTGTACATCGTAATAATCGCGCTCGTCGCCATACTTATAAGTTTTGTCATTTCCTATATGCTCGCAAAAAGGATCTCGCGTCCCATAAGCGAGCTGTCGCAAACGGCAAAGCGCATGGCCAAAGGGGATTACAGCGTTCAGTTCGAGTCCGCCGAATTCGAAGAGATCGCGCAGCTATCCGAAAGTCTTAACTATGCCAAGGACGAGATAAAAAAGAGCGACGACTTTCAAAAGGAGCTTTTGTCCAACGTTTCGCACGACCTGCGCACGCCGCTCACCATGATAAAGGCGTATGCCTCGATGGTAATGGAAATTTCGGGCAACGACCCGCAGAAGCGCAACAAGCATTTGCAGGTGATCATCGATGAATCCGATAGGCTCACAGGTCTCGTAAACGACATACTCAATGCGTCAAAGGTGAGCGCGGGGCTTGGCGAACTCAATAAAAAGGTGTTCAACCTCACCGAATTTATTTACGGCATAATGAATAAATTCGGCTATTTGCAGGAAACAGCGGGGTATAAATTCTATACCGACATCGACTCCAATCTCTACACCCTCGCAGACGAGGAAAAGATTTATCAGGTTATTTACAATCTCGTGTCCAATGCGGTAAACTATACGGGCGAGGACAAGTGCGTATATGTGTCGCTCAAAGATATGCCCGAAAGCCGCCGCATACGCTTTGCCGTGCGCGATACGGGCAAGGGCATTCCCGAAGAGGAAAGAAAGCATATCTGGGACAGGTATTACCGTTCAAAGGACGCCCACGCCCGCCCGGTAAAGGGTACGGGCCTCGGCCTGAACATAGTAAAAATTATTTTGCAGTCGCATGCCTTCGATTTCGGCGTAAAACCTGCCGAAGGAGGCGGCTCCGTATTTTATGTCGATTTTCCCGAAGTGTCCTCCACGCCCGACGGCGAATGACAACCGACGTCAAAAATAAAGATATGGCCGTTCGCATGCGAAGTGCGGGCGGCTTTAATTGCGTTCGGGGGTAAATTGTGGTATAATAAAAGTATGGATAAAGCATTTTCCCGCACGGCTCTGCTCCTGGGCGAGCAGGGTGTGCAAAAACTTAACGCAAGCCGCGTTGCGGTGTTCGGGCTGGGCGGCGTAGGGGGATACTGTCTCGAAGCTCTCGCCCGCGCCGGCGTGGGCGAATTTGAACTTGTTGACGGCGACGATGTGGACATAACCAACATAAACCGTCAGATCCTCGCCCTCCGTTCAACGGTGGGCAGGCGCAAGTGCGACGTGGCCGCAGAGCGCGTTCTGGCCATCAATCCCGCGGCAAAGGTAACCGCCCGTTATATGTTCTACACCGAAGAAAATGCCGGCGAGTTCGATTTTTCATCGTTCGATTATATAGTCGACGCCGTTGATACGGTGGCGGCAAAGGTGTCGCTCGCCCTGCATGCGCAGCGCGCCGGTGTGGGCATAATTTCCTGCATGGGCGCGGGAAACAAGCTCGACCCCGCCGCGTTCGAGGTCGCCGATATATATAAAACTTCTGTCTGTCCGCTGGCGCGCGCCATGCGTGCGCAGCTTAAAAAGGCGGGGGTCACGTCCTTAAAGGTGGTGTACTCGCGCGAACTTCCCGTCCGAGCGTTCGAAGGGGAGGAGTGTACGTTTTCCGGCAGGCCCGTTCCCGCCAGCTGTTCTTTCGTGCCTTCGGTCGCGGGACTTATAATGGCGGGCGAAGTTGTCAAGGATATTATAAAAAATCCGCCTTCTTGCACTTGACACGCGGCCGTACGGTCGGTTATAATTATCTAAAAACATTTGTTTAAAATTATGCAATTCAAACTACATTCAAAATTCAATCCCACGGGCGATCAGCCGCAGGCCATCGAGCGGCTCACCGAGGGGGTGCTCGACGGCATAAGAACGCAGGTGCTTTTGGGCGTTACGGGTTCGGGCAAAACGTTTACGATGGCAAACGTTATCAAAAACGTAAACAGGCCTACTCTCGTCATCGCCCACAACAAAACGCTTGCCGCCCAGTTGTGCAACGAGTTCAAGGAATTCTTCCCCGAAAACAGGGTAGAATATTTTGTGTCGTACTACGATTATTACCAGCCCGAAAGTTATATCCCTTCCACCGATACCTATATCGAAAAGGACATGAGCCTGAACGACGAAATCGACAAGCTGCGCAACTCTGCCACCAGTTCCCTCGGCGAAAGGGAGGATGTAATAGTCGTCGCGTCGGTGTCGTGCATCTACGGTTTGGGCGCGCCCGAAGAGTATTTCCGTCTGGCCGTATCGTTGCGGCCGGGCGATACCATGGAAAGGGACGAGCTGCTTAAAAGGCTGGTCGAAATACAGTATCAGCGCAGGGATATAGATTTTCAGCGTTCGTCGTTTCGCGTACGCGGCGACATAGTGGAAATTTTCCCCGCTTCCAATTCGGAGGTTGCCATCCGCGTCGAATTTTTCGGCGACGAGATAGAGAGAATATGCGAAGAGGAGGCCCTCACGGGCAATATAATATCCGAGCTGAAACATGTGCTTATATTTCCCGCCAGCCAGTACGCCGTCGGCGGCGACAAAATGGAGGGTGCGCTTTCGATGATAGAGCGCGACATGCGCGACGAGGTAAAGGCCTTCCGCGATTGCGGCAAGCTTTTGGAAGCGCAGCGGCTTGAACAGCGCACTACGTACGATCTTGAAATGATGCGCGAGATAGGTTACTGTTCGGGTATAGAAAACTATTCCCGCTACTTCGACGGGCGCAGTCCGGGCGAACCGTCGTTCACTCTGCTCGACTACTTTCCCGCGGGCAAATTTCTGGTGTTCATAGACGAGAGTCACATGACCATACCTCAGATACGCGCCATGTACCATGGTGACCGCTCGCGCAAAGAAAATCTCGTAAACTACGGCTTCCGTTTAAAATCGGCCTATGACAACCGTCCGCTCACCTTTGAAGAGTTCGATGAGCGCGTTCCGCAGCTCATCTGCGTTTCGGCCACGCCCGCGCCCTATGAATTGAATGAGGCCGGGCAGATAGTCGAACAGCTCATCCGCCCCACGGGGCTGCTCGATCCTCTCGTAGAGGTGCGCCCCACAAAGGGGCAGATAGACGATCTGCTCGGCGAAATAAACGGTGTGCTCGCCGAACACGGCAGGGTGCTTGTTACCACCATGACAAAAAAAATGGCCGAAAGCTTGACCGATTATTTAAAGGAGCACGGCTTAAAGGTGCGCTACATGCACTCCGATATAGACGCGTTGGAGCGCATCGACATAATAAACGGTTTGCGTTCGGGCGAATTCGATATACTCTGCGGCATAAACCTTTTAAGGGAGGGGCTCGATCTGCCCGAAGTAAAACTTGTCGCCATTCTCGATGCCGATAAAGAGGGCTTTCTGCGCAGCGAAACTTCCCTTGTGCAAACCATCGGCCGCGCCGCGCGCAACGCCGAGGGGCGCGTTATAATGTATGCGGACGAGATCACCGGCAGCATGAAGCGGGCCATCGACGAAACCACCCGCCGCCGCGCCGTTCAGGATAAGTATAACAAAGAGCACGGCATAGTGCCTAAAACCATCATAAAGGACGTAAAAATAGACCTCGGCATCACCACCAAAAAGAAGGCGGGCGACAATATAAAAATGCAGGACATCCCCGCGGAGATAGAAAAGCTTAAAGCTCTGATGAAGGTGGCGTCTTCGCAGCTCGATTTCGAGCGGGCGATAGAGATACGCGATACCATTTCGCAGCTCAAAAAAAGATTGATGCAGGCAAAAAAATCATAAAATCGCATTGCGCGGGGCGCAAACCGCCTCTATGCGCGCACGGGCGTATTTAAATTTATTGTTTATGAAAGAAGAGATTTTTGTTAAAGGTGCAAAGGAAAACAACTTAAAGAATATCGACGTTCACATTCCCCGCAACACGCTCACGGTGTTCACGGGGCTTTCGGGCAGCGGCAAATCCACGCTCGCTTTCGATACAATCTTTGCCGAAGGGCAAAGGAGGTATATCGAAAGTCTGTCCTCTTATGCCCGCCAGTTCCTCGGCCAGATGGAAAAGCCCGACGTCGAATTCATCGACGGGCTGTCGCCCGCCATATCCATAGATCAAAAGACCACTTCGCGCAACCCGCGCTCCACCGTGGGCACAGTAACCGAAATTTACGATTACTTCCGTCTGCTCTTCGCGCGCGTCGGCGTTCCGCACTGTCCCAAGTGCGGCCGCGAAATAAGGCGGCAGTCCGTGGACGAGATTGCCGACAGGGTAATGCTCATGCCCGCGGGCAGCAAAATAATGGTGGAGGCTCCCGTGGTGCGCGGCAAAAAGGGCGAATATCAAAAGGAGCTGGCCGCCTATAAAAAGAGCGGATACGGCCGTGTAAAAATAGACGGCATCGTTTACGACTTGCAGGAAGAGATCCGCCTCGAAAAGAATATCCGCCACAACATTTCGGTGGTCGTCGACAGGCTGGTTATAAAGGACGGCATTTTAAAGCGTTTGACCGACAGTCTCGAAAACGCTTTAAAACTCGCAGACGGGCTTGTCGTCATCGCCTGCGGCGAAAACGAGGAGCTGTACTCTTCAAAATATGCCTGCCCCGACTGCGGCATATCCATAGAGGAGATAGAACCCCGCCTGTTTTCGTTCAATACGCCCTGGGGCGCGTGTCCGGAATGTTCGGGGCTGGGATTCACGCAGTCGATAGATCCCGACCTCATCTGCCCCGATAAAACCAAAACATTGCGCGAGGGGGCTATAAAGATAAGCGGCTGGAACCTCGATTCTTCCGCCATGACGCAGATGTATATAGGCGCGCTCTCCGAAGCTTACGGATTTTCGATGGATGTGCCCGTAAAAGATCTGCCCGCCGGCATATACGACATGCTGATGTGGGGCAACGGCGGCGAAAAGATAGATATGAAGTACAGTGCGCACCGCTTTACGGGCAGCTATAAAACTGCGTGGGAGGGGTTTGCCGCCAATCTGCAAAGAAGGTACAATCAAACGCAGTCCGACAGCGTAAAATGGGACATCGAAAGGTACATGCGCACTTCCGAGTGTCCGTGCTGCCACGGCAAAAGGCTTAAAAAAGAGGCTCTCGCCGTAACGGTGGGGGGCAAAAATATTGCAGAAGTGTGCGATATGTCGGTGGACGAGCTTAAAAAGTTCTCCGATTTCTCCTTTTTTAACAGCACCGAGCATATGATAGCCGACAGTATAATAAAGGAAATCGACGCCCGCATAAACTTTTTGGAGGACGTGGGATTGGGCTATTTAACTCTCTCCCGCTCGGCCGCCACGCTCTCCGGCGGCGAAAGTCAAAGGATAAGGCTGGCCACACAGATAGGCAGTGCGCTGACCGGTGTTTTGTATATTCTCGACGAGCCTTCGATAGGTCTTCACCAGCGCGACAACGAAAAACTGCTTCGTTCGCTCGAAGGGTTAAGGGATCTCGGCAATACGCTCATCGTCGTCGAGCACGACGAAGATACCATCCGCGCAGCCGACTATATAGTGGATATAGGTCCAATGGCCGGGGTGCACGGCGGCGAGGTCGTCGCCTGCGGCACTCAACAGGATATAATGAACGAGCCGAAATCTATAACGGGCGATTTTCTCGCCGGCAGAAGAAAGATAGAGGTACCCTCTTTCCGCAAGCAGCCCGACGGCCGCCGGCTTACGGTGCGCGGCTGTCGCCAGAACAATTTAAAAAATATAGATATTTCCATTCCGGCGGGACTGATAACCGTCGTTACGGGCGTCTCCGGCAGCGGCAAGTCCTCTTTTGTTAACGAGATAGTTTATCCCTACCTCGCCAACAATTTAAACGGCGCAAGGCAAAAACTTGGCGCGGCCGATTCGTTCGAAGGTCTCGAATATTTCGATAAAGTAATTGCCATCGACCAGCAGCCGATAGGCAGAACCCCACGCTCGAACCCTGCAACGTATACGGGTGTGTTCCAGCCGATACGCGAGCTGTTTGCCGCCACGCCCGATGCAAAGGAGAGGGGGTATAAGTCGGGCAGGTTCTCTTTCAATGTTTCGGGCGGCAGGTGCGAACACTGCCAGGGCGACGGCATCTTGCAGATAGCCATGCACTTCCTTCCCGATATATTCGTTCCGTGCGAAGTCTGCGGCGGCAAACGCTACAACCGCGAAACGCTCGAAGTAAAGTATAAGGGCAAGTCGATCTCCGACGTGCTGGACATGACGTGCGAGGAGGCGGAGGAGTTCTTCCGTCCAATAACATCCATCCATAATAAAATAAAAACTCTGTGCGATGTGGGGCTGGGCTATATAAAGCTCGGTCAAAGTTCCACAACCCTTTCCGGCGGCGAAGCTCAAAGGGTAAAACTTGCCACCGAACTTTCAAAACGTTCAACGGGCAAAACCTTTTATATTCTCGACGAGCCTACCACCGGTCTGCACAGTTACGATGTGGACAAGCTCGTAAAGATTCTCGCCCGGCTCAGGGAAGGCGGCAATACAGTGCTTGTCATCGAACATAATTTAGATGTTATAAAAACGGCCGACTACATCATAGACCTCGGCCCCGAAGGGGGAGACGGCGGCGGCACGGTGATTGCGACCGGCTCGCCCGAAGAGGTTGCAAACAATCCCGCAAGTTACACGGGGCAATTCTTAAAACGCATTCTCAACGGCCAATAAAATGTACTATGTGTAACATAAAACGCGGTATTTTATGTACTATGTCACACATAAACGCCATGAATCAGTTAATTTTATCACGCGAAGTGCTAAAAAAATTAATTATGTAAACGCTTGTTGCGCGCATGTAAAGTTTGTGCGGTTGCGGATTTTGTGCCTGTGTGCTATCATTCGGATAGCAAAATTAAGGAGGTTTCCAATGTTGTTTTCCGAAAAAATTTTAAAGCTCAGGCGCATGCGCGGACTATCCCAGGACGAGGCAGCCGAACTTGTCGGCGTGTCCCGTCAGGCTCTGTCGCGTTGGGAAACGGGTGCGGCTCTGCCCGATGCTTCGAATATCGCAAAAATCTGCCGAGTGTTCGAGGTGTCGGCCGACTATCTGCTTAACGATGAAGAGCAGAGCAACGCTCTCCCTAAACCTTCCGGCCGCAACGACGGCGGGGTCGCGCTTGGCTGCATTCTCGTAAACGTCTTTGCCTTGCTTGCCGAAATAGTGTCCGTAGTGTGCGCGTTCTTTTCGCAGTACGTCGCTCTTTGGTGCCTTTTCGGGGCAGGGGTAGCCCTCACCCTGATAAGCGTATGCGTGTTCGAAACCTGTTTTTATGCGCGTCCCGCCGGCGTAAAGGCGCGTTTTCGCAAAAAGTTTTATACGGCAAGCGTCTGGCTGGCCGCGCTCTTTCCGCTCGTTATTCCGGCAAACGCCGCGGTTGGGCTTATAGCCGCAAATACCCCTGGCGGGTTTACGGTTCCGGTAATAAGCATTTCGTTCATTTGCCTGGCGGTATATATCGTTATAGGAGTGGTCGTGATGCTCGTCACCGATCATGTCGCTTCAAAGTACGATTCCGATCGTTAAGTATTTGATTTCATAGGTTAAAACGCCCGCGCGCAGCGCGGGCGTTTTAACATTTAAGGCGGCGGACGGAATATTTTGATATTAAAGTTAAAATTTAAGGAGCGTCGCCTATATGACTAAACCGCTGATAGCCGAAAAAACCTATCCCACGACCGAAGGCATCGTGCCCGATTGCAGGGTGCTTCGCATAATTTCACCCGCTTACGCCTCGTCCACCGGCGAACTGAACAGTACGTTGCAGTATCTCTATCATGCGGTGCATTTCCGCGGACGGGGCAGAGAGGAGTATGCCGAGCTGTTGGAAAGCGTCGCCGTCGCCGAAATGCTCCACTTAAAGCTGCTTGCCCAAACTATATACGCGCTCGGCGCGCCGCCCGTATACACGGCTTTTCCTCCCGCGGGATTCAATTTTTATTCGGCTAAATTCGTGGCCTACTCGCGTTCCCTTAAAAACATGCTCGAAGACGACATAGTTGCCGAACGCCATGCCGTGGCAAGTTATTCGCGCATGCTCGAAAAATTAAAAAACGGTCGCGTCGGCGAAATAGTTGCCCGCATTCTCGAAGACGAAAAACTGCATCTGGCCGCTTTTGAAAAGCTGCTTTGCAAATTAACCGATTGACAACTCCGCACAATTATTATAAAATAATGCCATGCAAAATTTTGATGTGGCAGTAGTCGGCGGCGGGGCCGCCGGGTTGACCTGCGCGCTTGAATTAAAGCGGGGCAACAGCAATATATCCGTCGTCGTCATCGATTCGTGCGACAGGTTGGGCAAAAAGCTGGCTGCAACGGGCAACGGGCAGGGCAACGTTTCAAATATAAATCTTTCCGTCCGCAATTATCACGGCGGCGGAGCGCAGCTCGCCTTCAATGTGATAGGCGGCGATTACAAGCTGCCCGAAAGACTGTTCAACTGTCTGTTTACGGCTGACGGCGAGGGCAGAATGTATCCTTCCGGCAGGCAGGCCTCCGCACTTGTCGACAGTCTGATGCGCGAACTTTCGATGCTCGGCGCGCGGTTTATCTATCCCGCGACCGTAACGGAGATTTCACGCTTTAACGGAGCGTTCGTGCTTACTCTTTCAACCGGGTGTCCGATTTGTGCCGGTGCGGTCGTGCTCGCCTGCGGCGGAAAGGCTCAAAGGCAGTTCGGCACAAACGGCGGCTCTTATGTTCTCGCTCAAAAGCTGGGGCACACTCTCACGCCGTTGGTGCCTTCGCTCGTGCAGCTGCGCACCGACACGTCGCACATTAAAACATTAAAAGGCATCCGCGCCGACTGTAAGGTGCGTGCCTTTTCGGGAGACCGGCTCTGCGGCAGCGCGCGCGGCGACGTGATATTTACCGATTACGGCGTTTCGGGCAACGCCGTGTTTAAAATATCTTCTGCCGTTGCGGGGCTTGACGACTGCTCTCTTGCAATCGAATTTTTGCCCGACGTGTCAAAAGAGGAGGTGGAGCGCGACGTGCGCGCAAAACTCGCTCTCGGCTATCCGAATTCCGAACTGCTGTCCGGCACTCTGCACAATCAGCTGGGGCGCGCCGTCATAAAGCGCGCCGGCGGCGATCCGGATAAAATCGCTTCAACGCTTAAAAACTTTGTTCTGCCGGTAACGGGCACACTCGGTTTCGACTATGCCCAGGTGACCCGCGGCGGCATCGACTGTGCCGACGTCGGCGAGGATATGCAGAGCAAATTGGTTAAAAATCTCTATCTCGTCGGTGAATATCTCGATGTCGACGGCGATTGCGGCGGCTATAATCTGTTGTGGGCATTTGCAAGCGGTGTACGCGCGGCAAAAAGCATGCTTTCGGGGGGTAAGTCATGATAACACGCCTCGACAACGTAAAACTTTCGGTATCGAAAGACGAGGGCGAGCTTATAAAAATAGCCGAACGCAAGCTCGGCGCGCCCGTAAAGTATTTTAAAATATTAAAAAAGTCGCTCGACGCGCGCGATAAGTCTGCCGTTCACTGGGTGTACTCCGTTGCGTTTTCACGCGAGGAGGAGTGCGAACCTGCGCCGCGGTTCGGCAAAATAAGCGGCCGTCCCTGCATAGCGGTGGTGGGCGCCGGCCCTGCGGGACTGATGTGCGCTCTGCGCCTTGTCGACCACGGGTTCGCACCCGTCATAGTCGAGCGCGGTCAGCCTGTCGAACGGCGCAAGGCCGATTGCGAACGGTTCTTTACGCGGCGCGAACTCAATACGCAGAGCAACGTGCAGTTCGGCGAGGGCGGCGCGGGCGCGTTTTCCGATGGCAAACTCAATACACAGACCCGCGACGGGTTCAACCGCGATGTGCTTAAATATTTTGCCGCGTTCGGTGCCCCGCAGGAGATTTTATATTTAAATAAGCCGCATATCGGCAGCGATAAGCTGTTTGAAGTTCTTCGTTTGATGCGTGCGCATTTAATAGAGCACGGAGCCGAATTTATGTTCGGCAGCCGCGTCGACGGGCTTATCGCAAGCGGCGGCGCGCTGCGCGGTCTGCGTGTAACCGATGCCGCGACGGGGGAGAAGTCTGAAATATTGTGCGACTGCGCCGTGCTCGCCATAGGTCACTCCGCAAGGGATACTTTCGAAATGCTCGACGCGGCCGGTGTCGCCATGGAGCCGCGCGAATTTGCCATGGGCGTACGCATAGAGCATCTTGCCGAAAAAATAAGCTTTGCGCAGTACGGCAAAAGTTTCGCCCTGCTGCCCGCCGCCGACTATAAACTCGTATCGCACGCCCACGAGCGCACCGTATTCACGTTCTGCATGTGTCCGGGCGGTGTGGTCATCCCTGCCGCAAGCGAGCAGGGCGGCGTGGTCGTAAACGGCATGAGTTTATACTCCCGCAGCGGCGTCAATTCCAACTCCGCGCTCATGGTTCAGCTCAAAAGAGAGGATTTCGGCGGCGAAGACCTGTTTGCCGGAATGCGCTTTCAGCGCGAAATCGAGCGGCGCGCTTTTGCGGCCGCGGGCTCTTCATACAAAGCACCTGCCCAAACGTTCGGCGATTTTGTAAACGACAAGTGCTCTTCATCGTTCGGCGAGGTCGTTCCCTCATATGCGGCGGGGGTGGAGTGTGTTCCTTTGGCCGAGGTGCTTCCGCCCGTTGTCGTAAGCGCGTTAAAAGTCGCCGTCCCCGATATGGCAAAGCGGCTTAAAGGTTTTAACGATCCTTTCTCCGTGCTGACGGGCGTTGAAACGCGATTTTCGTCGCCAGTAAGAATTTTAAGGAATTCCTTAATGCAGAGCGTCACTCTTTCGGGACTGTACCCGTGCGGCGAAGGCAGCGGCTATTCGGGCGGCATCACGTCGTCCGCCGCTGACGGAATAAGGGTGGCGGAGGAGCTGTATAAAAGATTTTCGTAAATAATCAAAATATCATTGCGTTATCATATAAATAACACATTGAATAATTATAATAAGACCGCAAACAGGTTGAACATACGTTAAAGTATTACCCACACTTAACTTTTTTCATATTCTCTCTGAAGAGCGCGCGCCGTTTTCGGCGCGCGCTCTGCATTTTAAGTAGCAGTCCTAATATCCGTTCTCCATAAAAGACGTATAATCATTTTAAGTATAAGGCGCGTTTGATTTCTTCGTTGGGATGCTGTATAATAATATACGGAATTATAAAACGAACTTTATGTTACAGGGGTAGGGAGTCGATGAATAAATCGTTTCAGGATATTTTATTCGTACATGAAAGCGAGGATAACGCGATGATCCGCTCGGAAGAGAATATGGTGAATGCCGTCCTGGTGGAATTTTCCAATGCGGAAACTCTGATTTGCCAAGCACAGGAAAAGGACTTTTCTGTTTCTGATTTCTTTTCGGGAAAAGAACTTCCTGCCGATATGGAATTGCCCGTACGCAAGACGCAATCATTTTATGTTAAGAAGCATACGGCAGTGCAGCAACCATATATGCACTCTCAC
>CALVWU010000036.1 GCA_944367955.1 uncultured Clostridia bacterium | reverse complement strand
AATTTGTAATAAAACTTTTATTTTAAAAAAATACCGCCCAAAATAAAATATTTTTTGCCCTTTTGCGGGTTATTCGGCATTTACAGTATGCGCATTTGCAAACAAATTACTTTTATCCACCCCACCGCCCTTGCCCATGGACGCACAGACGTCCGCGAACGGCAAAAGGCCCCGCCGCATCGATGCGGCGGGGCCTTTTGCAAATTGTCCGTTATATTGCAACGCGCGAGCGCGTTTACCATATTATCGCGCCTCACCGCAGACCGAAGTCCACGGTGAACGCGCTGCCCTTGCCCAGTTCGCTCTGCACCGATATGCGCCAGCCCGAACGCCGACAGATCTTGCGGCAGACGGCGAGGCCCAGCCCGAACCCGCCGTTTTTGCCGCCGTGCGACTTATCCACGGTGAAAAAGCGCGAAAATACCTTGTCCATGTTTTCGGGCGCGATGCCTATGCCGGTATCGGACACGACCAAATTTTTATAATTGAGTTCCACCGTAACCGTGCCGCCATCCTTGTTGTAGCGCACGGCGTTGCGGATAAGATTGCCCAACAGCTGGGTAACGCGCTCGTGACGGCTTTGCACTATTACGTTATCTTCTATCTTATCGATGATAGTAATATTGCGCTTGGCGGCTTCGGGCTTTACGACCGCTATCATTTCGCGGGCGAGCTTTGAAAGGTCGACGTCGTACGAGGGGAGATCGTCGGAATCTATCTCGTTATAATTTATGATGCAGGCTATCAGGTTCGTAAGGCGTTCGCTCTGCGAAACTATGGTTTTGTAGGCAAGTTTTTGCTGCTCGGCGTCGAGCATGCCCGAAGAGAGCAGCTCGGCATAGCCCTTTATGGAAGTGAGCGGGGTGTTCATCTCGTGGGTGATGTTGGCGATAAATTCGTTTTTGGAATTTTGCGCCCGTTCGACAAGCTGTTTTTCCTCCTCAACCTCGTGCATGCGCCATTCGATATTGCGGTTGCGCTCGTTTAAAATGGCCGCAAGCGAAGAAAGTTCGGGATAGCGCGTACTCACCATGCCTCCCCCGGCCGCTTCGCGGGTGAGGTCTTCGACGGGGCGCAGCATGAAATAGGTTGCAATGAACGTGAACACGAGGCAGCCGAGGATGTCTATAATAAAGTACGCGGCCAGCGAGGGCAGCAAACTTGCATACAACGCCCAGCTGCTTTCGAGCGGTTCGGCCACGCGCACAAGATATGTGCCGCCGTCCGAAACTATCTTTTTGCAGACGTATATCATGTTTTCGGAGAGCGTGTCGGAGGAGCGCACGGCATAACCCGTGCCGCTTTGCATGGCCTCGACGACCTCTTCGCGGCCGGAGTGGTCCTCTTCTATCTCCTCGGCGTCGCTTTCGCCCAGCACGAAGCCCTGCCCGTCCATTATGGTGACGCGCACGCCCGAAAGATCGCGAGAAAGTTTTTCCGCGCCGCCGTCGTCGAACGTGTATTCATCGGTATCGAACACGTTTAAATACACTTCGAGCGCGTGGCGCGCGTCGTTTACCGAAAGGTTGTAATACACCTGCGTGGAAACGAGCGAATACACCAAAATTGCCGCAATTGTTACAAGCAGCGAAACTATAAGTATTCTTTTTCGCATAAAACCACCTTATTCGCCCCGTAATATGCCGCAGATAACGACATGCGGAGCGAAAGCGCGGGGCGCGGCGCGCCCCGCGCGAAATTTTTAATTTGCACGCTTACACATTGAGCTTATAACCCACGCCGAACACCGTTTCAAGCCCGGCGACGCCCAGCTTGCGCAGGCGCGCGACGTGGTTGTCGAGAGTGCGGGTTTCGCCCGACTCGTAGCCCCATATCTCGTTGAGCAGCGTTTCGCGCTTTAACACCTTGCCGGCGTTTTCGATGAAGTACTTTAACAGCTCGTATTCCTTTCTGTTCAGCTCCATGCGCGCGCCGTTCAAAAACACGGCCATCGCGTCGTAATCGAGCACGAGCGCGCCGGCGGAAAGCTTGTTGTTGCGGTTGTTGCAGCGGCGAAGCGCGGCGTTTACGCGGGCGGTGAGTTCGAGCACGGAAAAGGGCTTGGATATGTAGTCGTCGGCACCGAGGTTAAGCCCAGTGACCTTGTCCTCCTCCTTGCCGAGCGCGGACAGCATTATGCACGTCACCGCGGGATATTTTGCGCGCATCTCCTTTAACACTTCGAACCCGTTGCCGTCGGGGAGCATCACGTCCAAAAGCGCGACGTCGGGCCTTTCGCTTTCGAGCGCGGACATAAAGTCGGCGCAGCAGGCAAACGACTTTAAGCCGATGCCGCTCATTTCAAGCGCGACCCGCACAAGGCCGGTGATGCTTGCGTCGTCTTCGAGAATATAAACTTTATTGCTCATAAACACCTCTTTATTACATTTTACCACGAACGCCGAAATTTTACAAGTTACAGGTGTAAACATAGTGCAATATTACTGTAATAAAATTGTAAAAAGGTATAAACAGGCGCGCGCGGGGGAATAATTTACGGCAAGGAGGCTTACATGAACGGACTTACGCAAAAGGAACTTGACATCATATGCAAACTTATAGAGGCCGAGGGGCTGGCCTGCAAAAAGGCGGGGGTGTATTCGCACACGCTAACCGACGACGGACTTGCCGACTGCATGACGCGCACGGCCGAAGGACATTACGACAGGTTCGGCGCGCTTTTAAAGCTGATAGGAGAATAAAATGCGCGAAGAAAAGTTTACCGCTTTAAACGAGAGAGACTCGCTTGAAGACATGCTGAACGACGAAAAGCAGCTTATACGGCTGTACGCCGAGGCATTGGCCGAAAACAGCTGCATAAACGCGGGCAGGGTGATCGCCGAAAACCTTGCGGCCGCAACCGAGGCGAAACGCGGACTCGCCGCGCAGATGTATGCGCGCGGCTACCTTGAAGCGCGCCCCGCCGACGGCGGAAGCGCGAAGAGGGCGAACGAGAACTTTAAGCGCATGCAAAGGAGCATGAAAGCGTGACCGGCCGCACCGCGGCCGAAGAATATCAAACGCTTAAAACTTTTACAAAACGGGGCGCGGGCGCGCGGGATAATCCCGCGCGCCCGCGCCGTTTACGGATCCATATTGCCGATTTATAAGCATAAAACTACATATATACCCGTATTGCACCGCGCATATGCCGCGATCATTTAAAATTTTTGAATATATCCACGTCGGTCGCGCCGTGCGATTTTATCAATTCGTAGTCGGGGTCGGAAGAGAAATCGCGCTGAGCGTCGTAGCTGCCGCCGAGCACTTCGATGTAAAATTTAAGGTCGCGAAAGTCGGCATACGATATGCCCTCTTCCTCGATGCGCGCAACGAGATAGGGAATGGCGCGCTCGTCGCCGTATGCGGCCAGATAGCCCGCCCGCCTTGCAAGAGCGTCGCTTTCGGCGGTGCGGAAGGCGTTTAAAAGCAGGGTGAACACCCGCTCGTCGCGCGCCTTGCAGCAGGAGAGTATTTCCAGCATATATTCGGTGCTTACACCCTTTTCGCAGAGGTCGGCGACGCTTTCCTTTACGTCGTCGGCCGCCTCCTTTAAGCAGTCTATGCAGGCGTTGCGCACCTCGTCGCTGTCGCCCGAAGTCACAAGGCCGAGATAAACGGGCAGGGCGGATCTTTCCGCGCCCAAAACGTTTACGGCAAACAAAACCTCGTCTTCGCCGCCGCCGAGCAGTGGAAGAAGCAGGTCGGCGCGGCGGCGTTTTTCAACCTCGTCGCGCAGAAACTTGTTTACCGGCACGCCCCTTTTTAAGTGGGCCGAAAGCCCCGCAAACAGCTGTTCGTCGCTCTGCGCCGCGTAAAAACCGCGGGGCGTCGTTCCTATCGATTTTATTACGGTGCCGCCGAACTTTTCGTACAGACGGGGAATGGCGTCCTCCCACTCCTCCTCGCTAAGACGGCCGGGATCGCGCTTGATGTATTCGGCAAGTTTTTCTTCGAACATGCCGTCGAAATCGTATAACTTCATATGTTATTATACCGTGAAATATATATTATTCTTGCAGTTTACCCGCATATATGCGCCGTTCAACCGCACATCACCGCTTGCCGGCGATAACATCGAACGCGGAGCGGTCGGCCCCGAACAGCGCGCATGCGGAATCCGCGTCGCGCCCCTCTCTTATGCCGCTGCGGGCGCAGATTGCCGCGGCGAGCGCGGGAACGTTTTTTACGGCCGAAAGCCTGCCGTCTTCGGCAAGCTCGTCGTAAAGCTCTTCGGCGGCGTCGCGCAAAGACACGACGTAATCGGGATCGATGAGCGCGAAGCGCGAAACCGCCATGGCATAGGCCTTTATAAAGGGCTTGCGCTTGGTTCGGCCGACGGCGAGCGTCATAAAATTCACCCTGCGGTAGACGTGGCAGATGACCACGCCGTACGAACAGTCGCAGTTGCGTTCGGCGATGAAGCCGATGGCGTTCATCTTTAAAGAGTCGGGCTGAAAAGCGTCGAGGAGGATGTCGCGCAGCAAGTCGTCGCAACAGCCGCCCTTTACCGCGCAAGCCAGGCCGAGCAGTTTTAATTCGGGCGAGCCGTGGTCGCCGCCCTCGTCGAAACACCAGCGGATGCAGTCGGTAAAATCGAGCTTGTCGGCAATTTTTGCGGCCTCCTTGTCGCTGAGCCGCACGAACGCGGAAAGCAGTTCGATATTGCTCTCCCTCTCCTCGTCGGGCAGACGATAGAAATACGAGAGCGGATTGCTTTTGTAGTCGTCGTCCTCCGGCGAGGAGTGCGCGCGCACAAAATCCTGATAATATTTTGCCGTTACCGCGTCGGCATAGATGGTCTGTATTTTATCGAACGCCTCCAAACTTTCCCGCTTGCGGCCGCAGTTGTAGGCCGAAATCGCCTTGAAATACAGCACGGCGTTGTCGTAGGCGAGATCCTTTTCGATTTTGCAAAACAGTTCGTAGGCCTGTTCGTGCATGCCGTTTTCGCAACAGACGGTGGCCACCTTATACATATCCTCGGTCTGCGTTACGCCGAGCGAAAGCAGTTTGTTGGCTATGGTCAGGCTCTCTTCGGTCTTTTTCTGCTGATTCTTTACGGCTGCGAGCATGGTGAGCGAGCGCACGTCGTTTGGCGAATCTTTAAGCACTTTCAAACATTCCTGTTCGGCCTGTTCGCAGTTATCCTTTATTATATTGCACATGGCAATGTAGTTGCGGGCGTCGGCATAGCTTTTGTTGCCCTCGTCCACCTTTTCGAACTCGGCCACCGCGCCGTCGTATTCCCCCGCGCGCATGAGCGCGACGCCCTTTTCCATCTCGCCCGAAAAATCGGCAAGGCGGGGCGGCCACGCTATTTTAAGGGGGGACTTGCGCGTGACGATAAAGTTGTTTATTATCTCTTTTCGGTTTTCGGCGGTCAGCTCGGCGTCCGTTTCGACGAGCAGTTTGTTATAATAAAATGCTGCCAGCTCCTCTTCGCCCATGTTCAGATAGTTTACCGCCAGCCCTTCGTAGGCATCCGAAAAATCGTTGTCGCCCCCGGCGGCGTAGTCGATATATTTGAACCAGCCGTTCACCGATTTTTCGTAAAGGGCCATGTCGTCGTAAGCTTCGGCATACAGCATGTACGAATCTTCGGCATTGCCGTTGAGTTCGGCGTTTTTGTTGAGCATGCGCAGCGCGCCCAAATAGTTGTGCTCGTCGAGGTAATCCGAAGCCATTGCAAGCAGCCTGTCCTCGCTGAGGTCTATTCCGTAAGTTTTATTCATTATCAAATAATTTTTCTATATCGTCCTTATCGAAAGTATAGTCGGTATTGCAATAGTGGCAGTGCACCGAAACGCGCCCCTGTTCGGCGCAGATGTTTAAAAGTTCGGCCCTGCCCACAGACCTTATGACGTCCTCTATCTTGGCCCGCGAACAGTTGCATATGTAGTCGGGATGAAGAAGATACAGCCCATTTTGATCTATCTCGTCTTTGAAAAAGCGCGTCACCGCACCCCGCGCGCCGTATTTTTGAATGACTTCGGCGGGATCGGCAAATGCCTGCATGCGCTCTTTTGCCCTGTCGGAAACTTCCTGCGGGCAGCCGGGCATAAGCTGCATCACAACGCCGCCGGCGGCCGCGCAGCTGCCGTCTTCGTTCAGCTTTACCCCCACCGAAACGGCCGTGGGGATCTGTTCGCTCTGCAAAAAATAGTCGGTGAGTATGCGCGAAACGTCGTCGCACTCGATCTCGCACGCGCCCACGAACGGACGGAAAAAGCCGTCGTCCTTAATTACGGTTAAAACGCCGCCTTTAAGCGAATCGCGGCACGAGCCTTCGGCATAGCCGCGGATATGCAGCGAAACGTCGCCCGAAACCGACGCCGATCCGTTGCCGTCGCGACTCTTTACGGTGATCGATACCGCGCCCCGCTCGCTCTTTAAACACCCCGACATATATGCGCAGCACGTTAAAAGATTGCCCAAAAGCACTGCCGAGGGCGGGGTGAGAGAATGTATTTTAATTGCCTTGTTTACCAAATCGGTTGTGTCAAGCACGGACAGCGAAACATGCTTGCCGTACACGAGTGCTTTAAATAGATCGTTCATGGTTTTTTACAGGTGAAGTGTATGCGCAAAGACTTATCGGACGAGCCCAAAAAGCCTTCGGCAAGTATTTTGCAAAATCCCGCCCCACCCAGCGCGCCGATTATTTCGTCTTCGCCGTGGGCATATTGGCGGTGTTGTTCGTCGAAGCGGGCGTAACCGCCCTCTTTTTTCCGTTTAAAAAAGGTGAGATCCATTATAACGCCGTCCTCGGTTTGGGTGTTGAACCACATATACGAAAGCTCTTCGCCGTTGTCGCCGAACATGTTTTCGCCGAGAACGTTGCGTATTTTATTGGCCGAAGATATATCGAAATGGAACACTCCGCCCCGATTCAAACAGCCATATATGCGGGTGAACGTGCTTTTAAGCTTTTTGGGAGGAACGTAATTTACGCAATCGTTTACGGCCGTAATAAAGTGCGTTTTGCCCGTCAGTTTAAGTTTGGTTATATCGCCGAGTAAAAATTCACACGGCACCCCCTCTTCCTCTGCCGTGCGCTTGGCGACGGTGAGCATCTGCGGGGAAATATCGACGCCGCACACGGCATAGCCCGCCCTGTACAGCGCGCGGGTGAAGTATCCGTTGCCGCAGCCGACGTCAACGCCCGCGGGCCCCGCGCCGTAACTTTTTAAGCGGTCGGCGAGATAGCGCGCCCACTCTTCGTAGCCGCAGTCGCTATTTAAATTTTCAAACCAGTTGCCGAGGGCGGAATAGCTGTTCATTTATTTACCAAAGCGCGCCCCGCCGCGCGGCGGGGCGCGCATATTTTATCTTAGCAGATTTTCTGCGCTTATCTTTTTGTTCTTGTTCTTCTTTCCGACGGGCGCGACCACCTTTTCGCGGTCGGCGAACAGTTTGTTGTATTCAACGTACTTGGGATCGTCTTTGTGCTGTTCGTAGTATGCCGCAACGCCTGCGCATATATCCTCGCGCACGGCCGCGGCGACGGCCATATCTTCGCGGGTGAACGCGGCGGGCAGAGCGGACGTTTTTGCGTTTACGTCTATCGGCTTTATGGGCTTGCAGATAAGTTCGGAACGGCCCGCGGCCAAAAGTTCGCGCTTTTCGTCTTCGGGATCGGCGGGTTTGGGAAGTTCCGCCGCGGGAGCCTTCTTTTTGGCGCGCGGCTTTTCGGCGGCGACCGCGGGGGGCATGAACGCGTCGAACACCCACTGAACGAACGCCATCCACACCACGGTGCAGAACACGAAGCCGAACGCTATTAAGAACAGCAGGCAGATTATGAGCATCAGGGGGATGCCCGCACCCGACCAAATCAGCCATGCGGGAACGAGCGCAAACGCAAGCATGAACACGGACTGCAGCGCGGTGCCTATCAGCAGCCAGAACGCGTTTTTGAACACGTGCCGCATCTTTACCTTATAGCTTATGCCCACTGCATAGAACCATGCGGCGTACAGACCGACGAGCACCGTGCCGATTATCATGAACACCTTTGCGGCAACGGGGCCCGCGCCGGCCGCGCCGTTTGCCGTCGCAAGGTCGGCCCAGTCGCCCACGAGCACCGTGCCGTACAGCATTACCATTACCGCGGTTACGGCTATCACCGTGCTCAAATAGCCCGTTTTAACGCCGCGGAAATAGCCCTTTACGGTAAATTCGCCGTTAGTGGCTATCATCTTTTTTACGGCATAGCCGCAGCCTGCCAGTCCCACGGCGGCTATCAGCCCCGAAACGACGAGCAGTCCGAAGAAGAGCATGTCGGCCGAAAGGGTTATGCTTTCGGCCAGACCCACGGTTGAGGGGGTTGTGAACGATATGCCGAGGTTGCCCGAAAAGGGATATGCCGCGGCAAGCCCCGCAACGTACGACGCGCGTGTGAATATCACCGCCGCCGCAGGCAGGAAGAACAACATCGTAAGCAGATTTATAAGCAAA
Source organism: uncultured Clostridia bacterium (assembly GCA_944367955.1). Taxonomy (GTDB): domain Bacteria; phylum Bacillota; class Clostridia; order Christensenellales; family Borkfalkiaceae; genus Coproplasma. Next base: position 5,506 of record CALVWU010000036.1, on the reverse strand, counting down.
AATTTTGTAAAATTGGACTTTACGAGCCGCCAGGTATCCCCCCATCTGCTCTGGGGAACGTAACTGCGGACGTAATCTTCGGCATTTTCGTTGCCGGAAAGGTGCTGTATTCTTGATTGTGCCATAAATTACCTTAAAAATAAATTGCGCGGCCCGCCGCTGAACTTCGGCGTTCGCGCGCTTTCAATTATTATACATTATATAATCGAATATTTCAATTATTTTGCCCGAACTTTAAATAAATTCTTTGACTTTTCTGCAAGCATATGGTAATATTTGATTGTCGAATAGAGGAGCGGAGAGCAAAAGTAACCGAGCTTGGGGCACACGGGCATGTGCGGAGGGCGCGGCGAAAGGGCATCCCCGCCGAAGCGGAAGCCCTGCCCGACCTTTCGCTGGGCGCGCAAGAGAATATCTGCGCGACTGTCACTTGATGTGTTGCGCTATTTGTATTTTATGTTTATAAAAGACACTTACAACGCGGCGCATACTTGCGCCGCGCTTTTTAAAATGTATTTATCCGCACACATTCACGCAATATAACTTACGGAGAATATAATATCATGAAGAAGTTTAAAGTAGGCATTATCGGAGCCACCGGCATGGTGGGGCAGCGTTTCGCGCTGCTTTTAAAAGACCATCCCTGGTTTGAAGTTACCGCTTTGGCAGCCTCGGCCTCCTCTGCGGGCAAACAGTATAAAGATGCCGTGCGCCGCTGGCACATGGCCGAACCCATGCCCGCGCAGTTTGCCGACATGAAAGTTTTAAACGCCGCCGACGACATGCAAAAGATAGCCGCCGAATGCGACTTTTGCTTTTGCGCGGTGAACATGCCCAAAGAGGACATAAAGGCACTCGAATACGCATACGCAAAGGCCGAATGCCCGATAGTTTCAAACAATTCTGCCCACCGCTTTACGCCCGACGTGCCCATGGTGATCCCCGAAATAAACGCCGATCACTTGCAGGCGATTTCCGCGCAGCGCGCCCGCCTCGGCACAAAGCGCGGATTTATTGCCGTTAAAAGCAACTGTTCGCTGCAATCGTATGTGCCGCTGCTGCACCCGCTTAAAAAATTCGGCATAAAGTGCGCGGCCGTAACCACATATCAGGCCATTTCGGGCGCGGGCAAGACCTTTGAAACCATGCCGGAGATAGTCGACAACATAATCCCCTACATCGGCGGCGAAGAGGAAAAGAGCGAAAGGGAACCCTTAAAGATCTGGGGCGAGGTTAAAGGCGGCGAAATTGTGCCCGCAAGCGGCCCCGCGATAACCGCCCAGTGCCTGCGCGTACCCGTTTCGGACGGACATACCGCCGCATGTTTCGTATCGTTCGAACACAGACCTTCGAAAGAGCAGATACTCGAAGCCTGGGCGGATTTTTCGGGCGAGCCGCAGGCGTTGAAGCTGCCTTCTGCCCCCGAAAAGTTTATACACTACTTTGAAGAAAACGACAGGCCGCAGCCCAAACTCGACAGAATGTGCGAACGCGGCATGGCCGTATGCGCCGGCAGACTGAGAGAGGACTGCCTGTTCGATTACAAGTTTATAGGTTTTTCGCACAACACCCTGCGCGGAGCCGCCGGCGGAGCCGTGCTTTTGGCCGAACTTTTGGCGGCGAAGGGATACTTCGATTAATTCGGAAATATATTGCGAGGTTTTTGATCATGAAAAATTTTTTCTGCGGCAGCGCGACGGCCATGATAACGCCCTTTTACGACAACGGCGGGGTGAACTTTGAAGCATTCGGGCGGATGATAGAATACCAGATAGAAAACGGCACCGACGCACTCGTCGTTTTGGGCACCACGGGCGAACCCGCCACGATGACCGAGGACGAAAAGACGGCTGTTATGAAATTTTCGAAGGAGCGCGTTGCGGGCAGAGCGAAGCTGATATTCGGCACGGGCAGCAACTGCACGGCCAAGGCGGTTGAGGCCACAAAGCGCGCCGAAGAGCTGGGCGCGGACGGCATTTTGGCCGTTACCCCCTACTACAACAAGTGTACGCAGAAGGGCATAGTGGAATATTACAAAGCCGTGTGCGCGGCCACGAGCCTGCCCGTTATAGCTTACAACGTTCCGCCGAGAACGGGCGTTAATATTTTGCCGGCCACCGCCGAAGAGCTTTCGTACATACCCAACATGGCGGGCATTAAGGAGGCCTGCGGCAATATGGAACAGATATGCGAAACCATGCGCCGCATCCGCCCCAGAATGGATCTGTATTCGGGCGACGACAATCTTAACATACCCATAATGGCCATAGGCGGCGCGGGGCTGATTTCGGTGGCCTCGAACATTGCCCCCAAACAGATAAAGGAGATAGCCGAATGCATGCGCAAATGCAAGCTTGAAAGGGCCAACAAGCTGCACGAAAAGCTGCTGCCCATGATCGACGCCTGCTTTGTGGAGGTGAACCCCATCCCCGTAAAGGCGGGCTGCAACATGATAGGGTTGGACGCCGGCATACCGAGAGCTCCTTTGACCGAACTTGAAGATGAGCACAAAAAACTTATGAAAAAGTGCATTAAGGCAGCGGGGATAAAGATATGCTGAACGCTTTGATATGCGGCATAGGCGGCAAAATGGGCCGCAACATATTTGAAATTTTGCAAAACGACGAAAAGATGCGCGTTGTCTGCGGCGTTGACCCCCATACGCCCGAAGGCATAAACGTGCCCGTATATGCCGATTTTAAACACATAAACGAAGACGTTGACGTTATTATAGACTTCTCCTCTCCCGCCGCCCTCGAAGGCGAGCTTGCATACGCGACGGCGAAAGGCGTGCCCGCGGTAATTGCCTCGACGGGGTTTTCGCAAGAACAGCTTGAAGCCATAAAAGAGGCCTCGAAAAAGACGGCGATATTTAAAACCGCAAACTTTTCGCTGGGCGTAAACCTTATGGTAAACCTCGTTAAAAAGGCGGCAGACGTGCTGGGCGAAAATTTTGACGTGGAGATAATAGAACGCCACCACAACAAAAAGGTGGACGCGCCCAGCGGCACGGCCCTTATGCTTGCCGAGGCCGTAAACGGCGAATTTGCCGAAAAGCGAAACTATGTAGAGGGGCGCAGCGGCATGGTGGGCAGGCGCGGCAACGAAATAGGCATACACGCCGTGCGCGGCGGCACGATAGTGGGCGAGCACGAGGTGATGTTTGCCGGCGACGACGAAATAATAACCGTAACCCACTCCGCCCGCTCGAAGCGCGTTTTTGCCGCGGGTGCCGTTAAAGCCGCCAAGTGGCTGCCCTCAAAATCAGCCGGCATGTATGACATGAACGATCTTTTAAAGGATATTCTTTAACGCAAAAAAGAGCCGAAACAGACGGCTCTTTTTTTGTATTTTTATAATTGAACGGCACATATATGCGTATCAACCGCATCACGGCCCGTCCGCAAAATTTTTGCGGACGGGCTTTTTTATTGCTTTATTTCGCTGAGTTCAAGCAGAAAACGCTGCCCGTTGGCCAGCGAAATTACCGCCTTACCCTCCTGCTGAACTACGGAAATATCGAAATATTCCCTTATCGTCACCACAAATTCCTGTAAAAGACTTTTTTCGTCGGTTTTGTAATTTTTTTCCGCATCGGTTTGTAACATAATTCTGTTGTACCTCGTTAAAAATATTTTATCGCCGCGCGCTTGGCTTTGTATTTATATTATACCGTTCCAACTCCCCTAAATCAACAAAATTACAGGCTTTTAGACGATAATATATTGACGAAAAAGCACTACTTTTGGGGAATTATGTCGAACTTGTCTGAAAACCTTAAATATCTTATGACGGAAGCCGAAATCGACGCGCGAAATCTTGCACAGGCGACAGGCATAGATCTTTCCACCATTCATACGCTGCTGCGCGGCGACGGGTTGCCTTATGTTGACACCCTTGTAAAACTTGCTGACCACTTTAACTGCTCTACCGACTACCTTTTGGGACTTACCGATACATTTTGTGAAACGGCTTTTAAACAGCGTCCGCCGTTTAACGAGCAACTTACCGTTATTTTGCGGCATTTTAAAATTACAAAGTACAGGCTTGAAAAGGATACGCACCTATCCGAAAAAACCGTAAACAGGTGGCACAACGGCAAAACACAACCCACGGTTGAAAGTCTTATGCGCCTTGCCAAGTATTTAGACTGCTCGGTGGATTTTTTGTTGGGCAGAGTGTAAGCATATTACGCAACGCGGCCCCGCGGCAATAACTTGCCGCGGGGCCGCAAATATTTATACATAATTTTAAAAGAGCGGCATATATGCCTTAAATACCGCGATTTACGCCCTGTCGCCGTCGCCCTGCGCGGGGCCGTCCCCCTCCTCTGCGGGACGGTAGACGTATTTATAGCGGTATTCGTAAGTCGAATGCTCGACGGCGCGGGCCTTCATTGCGGCGTAAACTTCGTCCCTCAATTTTTTTTGCGCCTGCTTTGCGGGCAGCGACGTATCGGGCAAGAACGGGCCGTCGACATACACCGTTATCTTGGGGCCGGGCAAAAATCTGCGCTTTTGAAAGGTCATGGTGTAGGCGAACACGGGGGTGTTCAGCTTTACTGGATAGCGGAACGACACGGCGGGAAACTGCCTTATGCCCGTGTAGTACGGCCATATGTGGGCTTCGGGATAGATGGCTATCCAGTGTTTTTTATCCACCGCGCGCTCGATTTCGCCGTTGAACGCAGGCATCAGATGCAGATTCGACGGTATGGGCAGCGCGCCCAGATCCATAAGCAGCCACCTGATGCCCTTTATCGATGTGGAGTCCTCGCTTACCATGACCTTTGCGGGACGGGGGAAAGCGAGCAGCGTGGGATTGAACGCGTCGCACACAAACGCCGTGTGGTTGCCGTAGATAAAGCACCCTGAATTTTTATACCCCTTTAAGCACTTTTTGTTCACATACTTTATGCCGCGGATAAGCTTTGCGTATATGAACGCGGCGGGCGTGGCTATTATGCGGTAGAGCACGAAGGAACGCAGCCGCACAAGAATGTTGTTGCTGTGGTATTTGAAATCCGCGGGCAGAGGCTTTGCCTTTATGTTTGTGTTGGCGAAGTCGTCGTGCACTTCGTCGGAATAATATCTTATCTGTGTTTGCATGCTTTAAATTTACGCGCGCGGCATAAACGGAATATAAATACCGCCTAAAATTTTGCATTTTTTATGGCTTGCGCAAAAAAATACCCGCGGGCGCGGAAGCGGCGTGCAAAATATTTGTAAATTATTGCAACAAAGCGGCAAAATATTTGTAATCGGGCGCGCGGCGTGGTATAATTTTTACACCGCATCGCAAAACTTTTACAAAAGGAGAAAAATATGGACGTATTCGGCAACATTCTGCTGTTGGCCGTAAGCTTTTTTTTGCTTGCCAAGGGCGCGGATTTTTTTGTTGACGGCGCAAGCGGCATCGCCACCAAATTAAAGATACCGCAGATAATAATAGGCCTTACGATAGTGGCCATGGGCACGAGCGCGCCCGAAGCGGCGGTTTCGCTGAG
>CALVWU010000035.1 GCA_944367955.1 uncultured Clostridia bacterium | reverse complement strand
GTGTGCCGCGTCTCCGAAACCGAGCTTAAATTCAAGCTCGCCGTAAACGACGCCGCGGTAGAGTTCGCGGCCGCAAGCGAAGACGCCGAATGCACCGCTGTGGCCGACGGCTGGCTCGTATGCACCCTCGAAAGCAACGGCTACGGCCAGCGTCTGTGCTTCGTGCCCGGCGACGGCGCAATGGTAAAAGTGTGGGATGTGGCTCTTCCCGCAAGTCAAAACTAAACCACTTTAAAAAGGCGCGGCCGTCCCGCGGCCGCGCCTTAACTTGTGTGTAACTTTCCTTTTCCTCTTACAAAGGGGCGGGCGCGGCAAACTGCCGCGCCCGCCCTGATTTTTCGTGCAAAAAGGCCGCGCTCTATGCGCGCGGTGCGGTTTCGCTGTCTTGTGCGGGCGCGCATGCCGCGCGGTTATATCGTTTGCTCCGTCGGGCGCGCGATAAGGCGAATTGGCGTATACGCCCGCACATATGCCGCGTTAAAGGTAGTTTTTAAGGTTGCGTTCAAAGCCCTCTTCAAGGCTTATAAGCTCCTCCATAAGCCTGCGCACGTCGCCGCTCATCACGCCCGCGCCGTCCGAAAGCGTGGCCTTTAACGAGGTTATGCCCGTAACCGTGCCGCGTATCATCATCTGCGCTATGTTCGAGCGCGAATTATCTGCCGCCGCGTTCATCTTTATGGCCGACCACATCATCGCCTTTTTAACGGGCGAGGGTGCCTTTATCTCCGCTCCCATCTCGCGGGCAAGGCCCTCGGCCCTGCGGCTGATCTTTTCGTATTCGTTCTGCTGGCCGCATATCTCGCGGCGGATGTCGCCGTCTTCAACCGAGGGCAGAATGTCTTCGATGGAACTCAGCGCAAGCTGCGCGTTGCGGTAAATTTCGGCCACCGCCTCGCCGTTGGTTTTAATTTTTTGCATGGTTCTCCTTTAATGTGTTTAAAGCTATATTATTTTTTGTAATTAAGCGCAAAATATGCAAACGCGGTAAAATTGCTTGACTTTTCGCTTTGTTTTGTGCTAAATTAATAGTCGAGCCGTTCGGAACGGGCAGCTAAGAGCGCGAAATTCAAAGCTTTAACGCGCCGCCTAAGCCTTTGGCGATTTTGGATCCGACGAGACTGGTCAGAGGAGGACATTTTAATTTTATGTACGCTATTTTCGAAAACGGTAGCAAGCAGTATCGCGTTTCCGTGGGCGACGTCGTAAAGCTTGAAAAGCTCGACGCCCAGGTGGGTGCGCAGGTAACGTTCCCCGTAGTTATGTGTGCCGAAGAGGGCAGCGTTAAGGTTGGCGCGGAAGTCGCCGGCATGACTGTCAGCGGCGAAGTTACGGGTCAGGGCAAGGCCAAAAAGATTATTGTATTCAAGTACAAGGCCAAAAAGAACGAACGCAAAAAGCAGGGCCACAGACAGCCTTTCACCACGGTAAAGATCACCGCGATAGGCGGCGGCGAAGAGAAAAAGCCCGCCAAAAAGACTGCTTCCCGCACTAAAAAAGCAGAAGCTGAAAAGGCTGCGGAATAATTAAAGGAGGATGAGTTAAATGTTGTTTATAAAGTTATTCGCTCACAAAAAGGGCGGCGGTTCAACCGATAACGGCAGAGACAGTAACGCAAAGCGTTTGGGCGTAAAGCGCGCCGACGGACAGTTCGTGCTTGCGGGCAACATCCTCGTAAGACAGCGCGGCTCCAAGTTCAAGGCAGGCAACAATGTAGGTATGGGCAAGGATGATACCCTGTTCGCCCTCTCCGACGGCGTTGTAAGGTTTGAAAGGGTCGGCAAGGACAACAAACAGGTTTCTGTTTATCCCAAGGCTGCAGAATAAGTTCATCGGGGCGAAAGCTTAAAGGCTTTCGCCCTTTTTCATGTCGCGGCGGCAAACTCCGCTTTAAGCAGGCCGCACAGCTTGTCATCCTGAGTGTAGCGACCGAAGGATCCGGCATGGTTATAATAGTGTGAGGATATTAGAACGCGTGCATGATTGCATTGCAACTGCTTTGCGGAGGCCTTGGTAGATTCTTCGACGCGCCGCATGCGCGGCGGCTCAGAATGACATCGCGGCGGTAAACTCCGCTTTGAGCAAGCTGCGCGTACAGTTGTCATTTCGAGTGAAGCACGGGTAAGGCGGCATGGCCACTTCGCTGTCCGCGGAATAAGGTTGTACAATGCAATAACGCCCGTTCGCGGAATAAGGTGGCGGGGACACCCCGCCGGCAAAAGCCGCGGTTTTGCGCGAGGCTAAGGAATATTTAATGTGCTCCGCAAAAGCAAATGCGCCACTGCGCATGACCCAACACAATGTTGGGTGTCTTGCGTGGGCGATTTGCTTAAAACAATAAAAGGGTGCTCGGCGAAGCCTGCGCACACTGCGCGGCATGGTTATATTATTTACAAACTCCGCTGTCCGCGCAACGAGCAGGATAATGCAATAACGCGCGTTCGCGGAACATGGCCGCGGCAGTTTGTCGTTCGCGGTATAAGGCCACGGCGACACGCCGCTGTCCGCGCAATGGGCATAGCAATGCAATAATGTCCGTTCGCGGCACCTTGTTGCGGGATACTCCCGTTGTCCGCGGAATAGTGTTGTAAAATGTAGTAACGCCCGTTCGCGGGATAAGGCCACGGCGACACGCCGCTCGCGGAACCTGATGCAACGGAACGTTGCCGGAACATGGCCGCGGGGACACCCCGCAGAAACTTGCATTAATATATTCGGGTTGATAAATCCAAATTATAAGGAGATAATATTATGCATATAAAAATTATTGACGCCGCAGCGGAGGCGAGATTTAAAGGGATGTTTGCAAATTACTACGCCGAATTGGGTTGCGACGATGACGCAGAGCATCTTTTGGATGAATACGTTCTGCCCGATATGCGCGCGGGGTTGGTGAATATAGCCGTCGCCGAGGCCGAAAACGGGCCGTGCGGGTTTGTTGTGTGGCAGGTGGATTCCATCGAAAACGAGTGGTGCATGCGCGAGGGCGAAGGTACCGTGCGCGAGCTGTTCGTTGAACCATATATGCGGGGCAACGGCGTCGGGAAGGCCCTTTTAAGCTTTGCCGAGGGTCGCATTAAAGAGAGCGGCGTCGCGCGGGCGTATGTGTTGCCGTCAGAGGGCAGCGATGCGTTTTTTATGCTATGCGGCTATGCGGAATCGGATGAACGGTGCGACGACATGGACTGCAACTTCTTTTACAAAACATTGTAACGCCGAAGCCGGGCTATATCGTGCGAAGGTTCGAGGCCCGGTAAGTCCGCACTGCCAAGTTATCGTGTCAATTGCCGAATAAAAAAGGCGGCGCGCTTAATTTTAAGCGCGCCGCCTTGCTTTTCAAAGTTATCAGTTGTCGCTTACGCTGAAAGCGTAGGTGTCTCTGTCTTCGGGGAAGATGGGGCCGTTTATCACGGGCAGGTTCAAAGGCTGCATGTATGCCTGCGCTGTGAGGTTGGTAACCAGCGAGCGCAGATAGGGATACAGCATCGAAGTAGCTTCGATAACAAAATCTCTCTCCTGCTGGGGGTTGGGTGCTTCGGCAAGTTCGTAAATGCCCACAATGCCCACTTCGATATCGAAAGGCTTGGGTTCGGCGTCGTTGGTGAGTATCGCCACTTTAAGGTTCACGAACATAAGCTTGGGGTTTTCGGTGGATTTTCTTACCTGGCGCGAAAACTGGGGCTTGATGTCAAGCCTTTGATTGGGTTCAAGCTTTACCCTGTTCAGCTTAAACGAAAGCTGTTCGCAGGTGATGCCTTTAAATGTGTATTTGATCATCATTTATACTCCTGAATATTTAAAAAATTTACTACTATATTCTACCAAAACGCTCGCCTTTTGTCAATATTAAATCAAAGATTAAAAAACTAAATTTTCGTTCAGCGGTTTCAATTTCCCGCCGTGCGGCTCCGAATGCTCACATTTGTATTATCTGTATTATAATTTTGTCTGCGTGCAATGCATTAATTGTATTATTTGTATTATCTGTATTATTTAATACGTCCTTTGCGGCGCGAATAAACAGGCGCAACGCGGCCCTTCGGCGCGGCGGGGCGTTCAACGGCAAAAAATGCAATAAATATGCGGCAAGTTGCAGATTATGTATTGATTAATATAAAAAATATGGTATAATTAAATATATGAAGATAGAGCTTAACGACATAAAGCACATTCTTGCCCGCGTTGAAAAGCCCGCAAGGTATACGGGCGGGGAATACGGCGCGGTGCAACCCCCCGCGGACGCGCCCTTTTGTTTCTGCATGGCCTTTCCCGATCTGTACGAGGTGGGCACCAGCAACCTCGGCATAAAGATAGTGGCCGAAAGTTTTTTAAGAAGGGGATACGCGGCCGACTACTGTTATGCGCCCGCGCCCGACTTCGGCGAGGAGATAAAAAAGGCGGGAGTGCCGCTGTATTCGCTCGCGCTAAAAAAGTCGCTTGCCGAATTCGATATGATAGGCTTTTCGCTGCAATTCGAATTGTGCTATACCAACATTTTATACATGCTCGATCTTGCCGGCATCCCCCGTCGGCGCGCCGACCGCGCGGGTAAGAATTATCCCGTCATAGCCGTCGGCGGCCCGTGTGCGGTGAATCCCGAACCCGTTGCCGACTTTGTGGATATTGTCTTTATCGGCGACGGCGAAAGCGTCGACGCCGACGTCGCCGCGCTGTATGTAGAGTGCGGCGGGGCCACGCGCGAATTTTATCGCCGCGCCGCCGCGTTAGAGGGGGTATACGTCCCTGCGCTCACCGAGGTAAAATATGCAAAAGACGGCCGCATATGCGGCTTCGAAAGCGAATTTTCACCCCGCCGCGCGATAGTGCGTGATCTCGACGGCGCGGTGTTTCCGACCTCACAGCCCGTGCCGAACTGCGAAAGCGTTTTCGATCGATCCATAATAGAAGTAATGCGCGGATGCTATCGCGGCTGCCGCTTCTGCCAGGCGGGGTTCATCTACCGTCCGGTGCGGCAGCGCGGCGTTGAAACGCTAACAAGGCAGGCCTGCTCGCTGATAGCCTCCACCGGCTATGAAGAGGTGAGCCTGAATTCGCTGTCCACCGGCGATTATCCAAACTTGCGCAAGCTGTTAAAAAGCTTAAAGGCCAATCTGCCGCAGGGCGTAACGCTCGCCCTGCCGTCGCTCAGGGTCGATTCGTTCGACTCCGAGTTTGCGCAGGATGCGCGCAAAGTATCGCTGACTTTCGCGCCCGAAGCCGGCAGCCAGCGGCTGCGCGACGTCATAAACAAGGACGTTACCGAAGACGAGATAGTTTCGGCAGCTCAAAGCGCGTTCGACATAGGATATTCTGCGGTCAAGCTGTATTTTATGCTCGGTCTGCCCACCGAAACGGACGACGACCTGCGCGCGATAAGGCGGATAGTCGACCTTATAAAAAGTGCCTACGGCCGCAAGCCTCGCCAAAAAAGTCTGCGCGTGTCCGTTTCGGTTTCCACGTTCATTCCCAAACCTTTCACGCCCTTTCAGTGGGAAAGGCAGGCAAGCGAGGGCGAGGTGGAGGCCAAGCAAAAGCTGTTGCGCGACTGTCTGTATGTAAAGGGCGTAACGCTTAGCTGGAGCGATTATTTCACCAGCCGCCTCGAAGGAGTGCTCGCGCGCGGCGACAGAAGGCTGTCCCGCGTTATAGAGCGGGCGTATGAACTCGGCTGCAAATTCGACGGCTGGAACAAGTATTTAAACCGCGAAGCGTGGACAAAAGCGTTTGAAGACTGCGGCATAGACCCTGATATATACACGCGCGAACGTGCAGAAGACGAACTGCTACCGTGGGATTTTATAAACTGCGGCATAACCAAGGATTTTTTAAAAAGAGAGCGCGCCCGCGCATATCAAGGCCGCGTGACGGGCAGTTGCAAGGCCGGCTGTTCGGCCTGCGGTCTGCAAAAAGTCTGCCCCGCCGCCCGCGGGCAATATTCCATAGAGTGACACGGCAAAACGGGCCTGTCGCATTTTGCAATCGGGGGCCGCATATGCGGCGACGAAAATAATATGATAGCATTCAGATATACCAAAACCGACGGAGCGGAATACATCTCGCATCTCGACCTGTTAAGGCACATATACCGCACTCTGCGCAGGGCGGGCATTCCGCTGAAATACAGCGAAGGGTTTCATAAACACCCGCGCATATACTTGAATAACCCCCTCGGCACAGGCATGCGCTCCGTGGCCGAGTACGCCACGATAGATACGGATTGGCGGGGCGATTTTCTTTCGGCGTTCAACTCCCGTTCGCCTGCGGGCATAAAGTGTCTCGCATGGGCGTACGTTGCCGACAATCAGAACTACGCCGCGGGCATAGTAAGCTGTACCTACCGGTCGGAGGGGATAAACGATTTCGACATCTCCTCGCTGATGGCGGCCGAAAGTCTGCCCGTTGTCGATACCCGCGGGCGCGAAATAGACATGCGTCCGCGCATATATGCCGTCGAACGCGTGGAAGGCGCGCTGGAATTCACCCTCGGCTGCGGCGAAAACAACCTCCGCCCCGACGTGTTGTGCGCCTATCTTGCAAAGCGTTACGGCGGCGAATGCCGCGATATTTTAAAGATTGCTTCGCACATGGCGGAGGGCCTGTTCGAATAAGTCGCAAGGGGAGGAATTCTTCTGCGCGGCCGATATTTGCGGCATATGTAACACCGTATAAAAATTTTTAAGGAATATTTATATATACATGGGCAAAAAAACTCTCTATTTCGACAGCTGCTGCGGCATGGAGTCGTATGCCGTGGTGGAGGACGGCAAGCTCACCGAATTCAACTATGAATCGGCCGACAGGGTAAACATCATAGGCAACATATACAAGGGCAGGGTGACCGACGTGCTCAACGGCATGCAGGCCGCCTTTGTGAACTGCGGGTTGGAGCGCAACTGCTATCTTTCGGTCGAAGACCTCTTTCCCGATAAAACAAAGTATGACGGCGGCGAGGTGGATATTCCCGCCGAACTCAACTTAAAGCCGGGCGACGAGATACTCGTGCAGGTGGTAAAGCCGCCCGTGGGCAAAAAGGGCGCAAAGGTCACCACCGCGCTCTCGTTTGTGGGCAAGTGTCTCATATTTCTGCCCTGTACGCCATTTATTGGCGTTTCCCGCAAGATACGCGACGGCGAACTGCGTAAAACGCTGATATTCAACGGGCAAAAGATGTGTCGCGAGGGCGAGGGCATGATAGTGCGCACCGCCGCGCCGTATGCAAACCGCAAAGAGGCGTTGGCCGAGGTCGCCTACTACCGCCGTCTGTACCGCGCGATCATGGCAAAGTTTAAAGACGCGCCCGTAGGCGAAATACTCTTCACCGATTATCCCCTGTTCATGCGCGTGATACGCGACACCCTTCTTTTCGACGTGGAAAGGATATATGTGGGCAGCAAGAGCTTATACGAAAGCCTTAAAGAGCTTATCGCGGTGATAGGCGCGCCCGTAAGAGAAATTGTTTTGCACGACAACGGAACGGATATGTTTTATGACCTCGGTCTCTCGCCGCAGATAATCGAACTTGTTTCGCCCCGCGTCGAGCTGGATAACGGTGCGTACCTGATAATCGAAAAAACCGAAGCCCTTACGGTGATAGACGTTAACACGGGCAAGTTTACTGGCGAAGACAGTCTCGAACACACCGTGTATTATACAAATATCCTTGCGGCAAGGGAGATAGCGCGCCAGGTCAAGTTGCGCAATATCGGCGGCATAGTAGTGGTCGATTTCATCGATATGACCGATGAAAAGCATCGCGCCGCGCTCGTAGCCGAGCTTGAAAAGGCACTTGAAAACGACAAGTGCAAGTGCAACGTTCTGCCCATGTCAAAGTTCGGGCTGGTCGAATTCACCCGCAAGCGCACGGGGTCTTCGCCACTCTCGCAGTTCGTTCAGTCCTGCCGCTACTGCGGCGGTTCGGGTATCGCCTTTGTGCCCGATCTCATCGTGCTCAAAATACGCGCCATGCTTTTGGATGTGCTCTCAAAGGGCAACGCCGCGGTGTGCATAGACATGAATGCGGGCATTGCCGAGCGAATCGCGTCGTGGAGCGCGCTGGTCGAGGAGGTGCAGCGCATGTATCCTCTGGCAAGAATTTATATTACGCCCCACCGCACTTTTCACGAAGACCACTTTACGATACGCGCCAACGCTTCGCCAACCTTTCCTGTGCCGGCGGGGTCGGTGCTTTTATATTAACTTGTCTGCCGCGGCCGCCCGCGGGCGGCCGCGGCATCGCCCGTATTATGCGCGATTATATAAATAGTATAAAAAATTGTGCAAAAAACGGCAAAATGAGTTGACAAGCCCTGCATTTAATGATAATATTCTATACACACACCGAAGAGGGGTGTAATTTTTTTGTACGGAGTTTTGCAAAATGAAAGCAACATCAAGGGCAAAAATAACCTTCGAATGCACCGAATGCAAGCACAGAAATTACGACAGCTACAAGAATAAGCGCAACGATCCCGACAGGCTTACCATTTCAAAGTACTGCCCTTTCTGCAAAAAGCACACCGAACACAAGGAAACCAAGTAATTTAAAACGGTGGTTCGCCGCGGCATATTCCGCGGGCTGCGTCCCGTTTTTGCGTTTGGCGCGGGGCGGCAACAGGAGTTATTATGGCAAACAAAAACGAAGTTAAAAAGCCCAACATCTTTGTAAGAATGGGCAAAAAATTAAAGGAAACCTTTTCGGAATTAAAAAAGGTAACCTGGCCCACCTTCCCCAAGGTAGTCAAATCCACCTGCACCGTTCTTGTCGTGGTACTGGTTTTCCTTCTCGTTCTCACGGGCATCAACCAGCTGTTGCAGTTCCTGCTCGAACTGCTTACAAGCATAGGCGCGTAAAACCGGCATAATACAGCGTTTCCGCCGCGCGGGTTTCGCGGCGGGCGTTTTGCGGCAATTTTTCAGGCCAATTCAGGAGGTCATCAGCATTTCTATGTCAGACGTTCAGGAACAGCCCTGCTGGTATATTCTGCATACCTATTCGGGCTATGAAATGATGGTTAAGGATTCGTTGTTCCGCCTTGTCGAAAACAATAATCTTCAAAACCAGATATTCGACGTTAAAATCCCCATGGAACAGACCATCGAAGAAAAGAACGGCAAGCGCAAGGTCGTCGAACGCAAACTGCTCCCCTGCTACGTTTTTATCAAGATGATCTATTCCAACCAGCTTTGGTATCTTGTAACCAACACCCGCGGTGTTACCGGTTTTGTCGGGCCGCAGGGCAGGCCGATACCCATGAAGGATGAAGAGATACGCAAAATGCGGCTCGAAGAGGTGGTCGTCAACGCCGATTTTGCGGTGGGCGACACCGTGAACATCGACGCGGGCCCGCTTGCGGGGTTCGACGGGGTAATAACCGAACTCAACGATCTCGCTCAAAAAGCAAAGGTAAATATTCAAATGTTCGGCCGCTCCACCGACGTGGAAGTCGAATACATTCAAATAAAAAAATTAGATGCCCCCGCAGCTCCCGCAGAGGAGTAATTGCCGAGGCGACACTCCGCTTTAAGCAAGCCGCATAAACGCGCTACACTCTGTCATCCTGAGTGGAGTGCCGAGCGAATAGCGAGGCACGAAGCCGAAGGATCTTGCAGGGTAACAATAGGGTGAGGGTAGAGGAACGCAGGCATGACTGCACTGCAACTACTTTGCGGAAACCTAAGTAGATTCTTCGACGCGCCGCTTGCGCGGCGGCTCAGAATGACATCGCGTCGGCAAACTTCGCTTTAAGCAGGCCGCATAAATGCGGGCTGCAATCGCGCTCCGTTGCCGCCGCTCTTATCGCGCAAAAGCCACGGTTTTGCGCGAGGTTAAGGAATAATTCATGTGCTCCGCAAAAGCAAATGCGCCGCTGCGCATAACCCGCCTAAATGTCGGGTGCTATGCGCGGGCGATTTGCTTCAAAAATAAAAGGTTGCTCGGCAAAGCCTGCGCCCGCTGCGCGGCATGGTTATATTGTTTACATGCAGCTGTCCGCGCAACGGACAGGATAATGTTATAACGCTCGTTCGCGGAATCCGGCAGCGGCGACACGCCGCTCGCGGAACACGGCCGCGGGGCCACCCCGCCGGCAAAAGCCACGGCTTTGCGCGAGGCTAAGGAATAATTAATGTGCTCCGCAAAAGCAAATGCGCCGCTGCGCCCGCCCCCGTCAGAACGTGGGGTGCTATGCGCGGGCGATTTGCTTCAAATAATAAAAGGGTGCTCGGCAAAGCCTGCGCCCGCTGCGCGGCATGGTTATATTATTTCCATCTATCGCTGTCCGCGTAACAAAGTTGTGCAATGTGATAACGCATTTTCGCGGAACACGGCCGCGGGGACACCCCGCCACGGCCTGCCGAGATTTGCGTTAATATGTTTTTGTTATTTTTCAGTTATCTCGTGGGAGAATGCGTTAAATACTCTTCATGGCGCATTCGCTATAACCACTAAGGAGGATATATTTTATGGCAAAAAAGATCACCGCGGTCGTAAAGCTTCAGCTTCCCGCAGGTAAAGCCACTCCCGCGCCCCCCGTCGGTTCGACGCTCGGCCCTCACGGTATCAACATACCCGGCTTTACCAAAGAATTCAACGCTAAAACCGCGTCGCAGGCAGGCCTTATCATCCCCTGCGTAGTAACCATCTATCAGGACAGAAGCTTCACCTTCATCTTAAAGACGCCTCCCACACCCGTGCTCATCAAAAAGGCGCTGGGCATCGAAACGGCGTCCGCACGTCCCAACAGGGATAAGGTTGGCAAGCTCACCAAGGCTCAGGTAGAAGAAATCGCAAAAACAAAGCTGCCCGATCTCAACTGCACCGATCTGGAAATGGCAAAGAGCATGGTTAAGGGCACGGCGCGCTCGATGGGCGTTACGGTAGAGGAATAACGGGAGGTCAAATGCAATGAAAGTAGGAAAGAAATACGCAGAAAGCGTTAAGTCATACGATCGTTTAAAGGCATACGACCCCGCCGAAGCGGTAAACGTAGTGCTCTCCACTGCAAAGGCTAAGTTCGACGAAACCATCGAACTCCACGTTCGTCTGGGCGTCGATCCCCGTCAGGCCGATCAGCAGGTGCGCGGCGTTCTCGTTCTTCCCAACGGTACCGGTAAGGACAAGAGGGTGCTTGTAATCGCCAAGGGCGAAAAGGCAGATCAGGCAAAGGAAGCCGGCGCGGACTATGTAGGCGCGGAGGAAACCATTCAGCGCATCCAAAAGGAAAACTGGTTTGATTTCGACGTTATGATCACCACTCCCGACATGATGGGCATCGTCGGCCGCATCGGTCGCGTACTCGGCCCCAAGGGTCTCATGCCCAACCCCAAGAGCGGCACTGTAACCATGGACGTTGTAAAGGCCGTTAAAGAAGTTAAGGCAGGTAAGGTTGAATACCGTTTGGATAAAACGGCCATCATTCACTGCCCCATCGGCAAAAAGTCTTTCGGCCCCGAAAAGCTCGGCGAAAACTTCGCCGCACTCATGGACGCCATCGTAAAGGCAAAGCCCGCAACCGCAAAGGGCCAGTATATCAAAAGCGTTACGCTCACTTCCACAATGGGCCCCGGCGTAAAGGTATACTACAACAAGGGCTGATAAGCATTTAAAATTCAATAAATTCAGGCGCGCCGTTTTGCAAAACGGCGCGCCTTTTTCTCTGCGGTTCAAAATGGCGGGAGGGGGGATGATAGCGGTGCGATTTTAAATGTTTAAACAAAAATAAAAAGCGCAAGCCGAATTCGACTTGTCCCGCAGCGGAAAGCGGCGGGGCTACGACCGGCTGCGTCTGCCGCGCCCGCCCGCGCCGATATAGCTTGCGTCGATGAGCTTATTCAGCTCGCTTTGTTCTATTTCCCCGTCCAGCCGCACGGAGATCCAGTTCTTCTTGTTCATGTGATATGCGGGGAAAAACTGCTTTAAATCAAGCATATCCTTTATCCTTTCGGGGTCTACGCGCACATTCAGTATCTCGGTTTCGGCTTCGGGGTCGCCGTCGCAGCCCAAAAGTCTGTCCTGCTTTACGCGCATAAAAACGCCGTACCAATTGGCGTTGTCCGCGCGGCGGACTATCGCACAGCCGGGGGCGTCCTTCCACAAAAATTCCAAACGACTGCCGTACTTGCTCAACGCATATTCGGCTGCGGACTGCGCGCCGCGGCTCTTGAACACCTTCGGGGTAAAGCACTTTTCGGCTATGTCGTTCAATACGGCGGCATATTCCGCGCGCACCCGTCCGACAAACTCGCCTTCGCTGCCTTCCACCAAAAACAGGGTGTAGCTGTCGCCCGTTTCGCCGTCGCGCACGTCGGCGCTCACTTCGCCGCCGTCGTCAACCTTAACCGTCAACAGCATTTCGCCGCCGCATATGTGCCGTTCGATTGTGAATTCGCCCTCGTTTTCTTTAAATCCGTAAGTTTTAAGTTGCTGCACATTCGCTTCTTTAAGGGCGAATATTTCGCGCAATATCCTGTTCATGTTCCGCTCCGCCTTTATTTACAGGGTAATTATACATCTTCTTCGGCGATAAGGCAAGGTTTTTACGCGGCGGGCTTCGGTTTTGCGGCGAAGCGACGCAAAAAGCGCGGGGCGGCCGCAAAAATTGCGGCCGCCCCGCGCTGCCTTCATTTAAAACATTGCCCGCGATAGCGGCGGCGGGGGTGGCCGGCCGCGCCGCAGGGCCTGTTTGCAGAGGGGGATGGACAATATAGGTGCGGCAATATGCCGCGTTCATCACTTTTCGGCTATATCCAGATAGTCGTTGGGGTCAACCACTTCGCCGTTTTTGCTCACCTCGAAGTGCAGGTGCGCGCCGTCCTTGTATTCGCTGCCGACGGGTTCGGCCACGGTGCCTATAACGTCGCCGCGCTTCACTTCGTCGCCCGTTTTAAGGCCTTCGGCCGCGTCAATGAACATATAGGTCGTTTCAACGCCGTCTGCATGGCTTAAAACGATCTTGGTTCCGTCCAGCACGTCGCCCACGGTTATGCTCTTAACGGTGCCGTCGACGCATGCCAAAACGTTCGTGCCTGCCGCCGCGCTCATGTCGAGCCCGCTGTGAAAGCGGTAGCAGTCCAGCGTCTGGTTATAGCAAAATGTGTAGTCGCAAGTCACGTCAAGCTGTTCCACGGGCGCAATGAATTCATAGGCCGAGGAAACGTCCTCTTCATCGTCGTTGTCGTCATCGTCGTCGGGCTGTTCGATGACGTCGCCGCCGCCGTTGTCTATTACGGGCTGTTCTCCGCCCTGCGTGGCGAATATCACCGTAAGCGTTACCGCAGCTATCAGCAGAAGGCACACGCCGAGGATGATGTAGTAGGTTAAGATTTTCTTTTTGTTGCTCTTTTCCTGATTCATGATGTTCTCCTTTTTTATGCAGCGGCGCGTCGTTCCGCCGCGGTGTAAAATGTTTATTGCCCGTTCCGCCGTGCTTTATACGCGCCGTTTAAAAATTTTTGCGGCCGCTCTCTGCGGCGGAGCGGTCAATATCCGCCGAATATTATAGGCGAGCCCACCGCAACACCGTCGTCGCGCACGCATATGTGCAGGTTTATCTCTCTGCCGTAAAGTTCCACCGAATAGGGCAGATCGGCCGTGCAGTAATAATTCACGCTGTCGGAAAGTTCTTCGCAAAACACTATTTCGCCGTTCACTTCCGATAAAAAGCCGTCTATGTCCAGGCGGTCGAACACCGTGCTTTCGCCGCACACGTCTGCAAGCGCAAGTCGGACTATCTGCGCGCCCCGGTCTACGGTAACGGCGCGGCAGTCGGCGGAATCTCTGCCCACAAAAAACGTATAGCTCGTTCCGCACTCAAACGCCGTGCGCTTGGGCAGCGCGGCGGCCGTTGCCGCCACTATCGCAGCAAACATTATCATTGCGCACGTTTTTACAGCCCGCATGTATCCGTCCTCCCGCAAAATCTTTTTGCACGGCAAGCCGCCGCGCGTCGTCTTTTATTGCCGCGTGCGGCAAAATTTATTCAAAATATTTTTATGTGCCGCGGTTCGCTCGCACATATGCCGCAATGAATGGCGTTTTGCGTGCTACGGAACAAAAAAATGAGCCGCGCGGCACGGGCAAAATCTGCCCGCGCCGCGCGGCTCATATCGTATAACGCTGGTTGATTTGGGGCAGTGGCCGCCACCGCAGGTGCTGGA
>CALVWU010000034.1 GCA_944367955.1 uncultured Clostridia bacterium | reverse complement strand
AAGCTGAAGAGAAGGCCAAAGGTAGCCAAGAACACATACAACTATACAAAGAATAAACGCTATGTAAGAACGTATGTGAAAGAGCACGGCGAAGCCAAGCCCGCCGAAAGCGAGCAGCCCGCAGAGAACGCGGATGCACCCGTTGAAAACGAGCAGCCCGCCGAGAGCGCGGACGAACCTGCCGAAAGCGAGCAGCCCGCCGAGAGCGCGGAAAAACCGCCGAAGTAAATAAAGAAGACGGCGAGAAGAGCGACAACTAAAGCTTTGCGAAAGCGGTAAACGAGCGGCGCACCCATGGGGTGCGCCGCTCTGCATTTATACGACGGGCGAAAAAATTTGAGACCGCCCGCAAAACATCCGTCATGACAAAAGTGCCGCGCGCGTAATTCTTACGCGCGCGGCACTTTTCATTATCATATTGAATTATGTGCTATTGCCGTTAAGACACGGAATATCAGATGCGCAGACCCTTGGGCAGGTGGTTTTTTGCGACGCCGCCCGACGCCTTGCACCAGCCGAGAGGCAGGCCGAGATAGGAGGCGACGACCCAGCCGCGCACATCCGAAGGACATTCGACGACGTTGCCGGAAAGATATTTGAGGGCGCGCGGCTCATCGAGTTCCAAAAAGGCGGCATCGCCGCGCTTTAAGCACATTGCAAGCGAATGTGCGGGCGTAAACCTGCCGCCCGCAACTTCGCCGAGCAGTATCCCCGCGCGCAGCGTCTGCACTGGAACGTCGAAAACGGGCGACGGCAAACTGTAAAGCTTGTTGCCGACCGAATGGATGCGGGAAAACTCCGCGTTGAGATACTGCTTTGCAAACTCTTCGAAAAGGCGCAGAGCGGCTCTGTCGGCGCGGGGTTTTAAACCGCGCGGGCTGTAATCCGCCTCCCCGCCTTGACTTTCAAACAACGCGGCATAGTGTCCTTCGCCGCGGACGGTGTGCGGCCACAGTTTGTGTTCTTTTGCGAGCGCGAAGCCCGGATGCGCGGCAACGAACGCGCGGGCCTGCAATTCGTCCTCCTCTTCGGAAAAGGTGCATGTGGAATATACAAGACTGCCGCCGGGGGCGACGAGAGACGCCGCGCTGTTTAAAATTTTAGCCTGGCGGTCGGCGCACATGGCAACGTTATGCTCGCTCCACTCGGACACGGCGTTCGGTTCCTTTTTGAACATGCCTTCGCCCGAACAGGGGGCGTCGACAAGCACTTTATCGAACACGCCCGGCAGACAGCGGGCGAGAGTTTGAGGGTCGGCGCAGGTGACGACGGCGTTGGTTATGCCCAGTCTTTCGACATTCTGCAAAAGTATCTTGGCGCGAGAAAAATTGATTTCGTTGAGGTATATTACCCCCTCTCCCGCCATTTTTTGCGCAAGCTGAGTGCCCTTGCCGCCGGGGGCGGAACACAGGTCGAGCACTCTTTCGCCCGGTCTTACGTTTAAAAGGGGCACGGCGCACATGGCCGAAGGCTCCTGAACATAGTACGCGCCGGCGGCATGCAAAACCGTTTTGCCTATCTTTTCGCCGTCGACGTAAAAGCCGCTCGGCTCCCACGGGACGGGGCTGAGCGGAAAGGGGCTGACGCGCGCAAAATCCTGCACGTCGAGCTTTAAGGTATTCACCCGCACGGCGCGGGCCGCGGGGCTGTTGTAGCTGTTTAAAAACGCCGAAAACCCGTCGCCTAAGCGGGTACGCATGCGGGCCAGAAAGCGTTCGGGCAGGTCAATCACTTAAAAGCTCCTTTAAGCCGTTTATATCGATTATGCGCAGCCCCTCGCGCTTCACGGCGTTTTGGGTGCGCACGGTGGAATCGTTTTGCTCGCACACATACACGGTGCAGCTTTCGAGTTTTTGGGAATACGTTCCGCCGCGCTCGTAGATGGCTCCCACGAAGGGGATGGAAACATCTATGTCATCTTCGATATTGCGCGAAAAAGTGAACACGCAGCCAAGCAAACTGCCGCTCTTTTTGCGCTTGCGGCGGCTGAGATAGATGTAGAATTTTGTGCGGTTGCGGCTGCGGCGGGCGCGAGCGGCTTCGCGTTCGGTGACATAGGCGTCGAAAGCCGATGAATCGGGGCGTACGACTTCATGTTCGCGTATCCTGCCGCGGCGTATGCCCAGATCGCGCGCGAGCGAAGGGGCGTCTACCCCGCGCAGACGGCATAACTCTTCGACTATCTTCATGGTGGCATAGGCGTCGTCGGCGGCACGGTGGGGCGTGAACTCGACATTGAGGTTGGCCGTGATGTATTCCAGCCCGAACTGGCGGGAAAAATCGCCGACGTGGGTCATATACATTATCTGACTGTCCAAAAATTCGAAATCGAAGGGCGGCAGTTTGAAGCGGCGGGTTTCGAGATCGAGATACTTTACGTCGTTTAAGATGGCATGGCCGAAGACGAGGTTGTTTTTATCTTCGAGCAGCTCTTTGATAAACGGGTAAACCGCGGGAAAGGGCGGGTGCTTTTTGAATTCGGCGTAATCGTAAGGGAGTTCGAGCCCTTTTTCACCCCGCCTGTCGGTGAGGTGGAAACCGCCCTTGGGATTGATAAGAATATCTTCCCTTTTGATGATATTGAATTGTTCGTCGCATACGACGTATCCGAACGCGCATATCTTGGCGACATTTTTATGTACGCTTGCGCATTCAATATCGAAAAAGACCAGATTCATACGCAACTATTATAGCAAAACGGCCGCAGATATGCAATACATTTTGACGGATAAACGCCCGCGCGGAGGGTTAATTTGCATAAATTTTTTGCGTCTTCTCGCCGCGGAAGGCGCAATTTGCCAAGCTTGCCGCAAGCGTGTTGACAAAAGGCCGCGCAGATGGTATTCTATGATATATAAAAAAATAATTTGCGGAGCTATGAAATGAAAATTGCGGCATTTGAAGTTAAGGATTATGAATTGCCCGACTTTGCAAAGGCAAAGGATTACGGCTTGGAAGCGAAGCTTTATAAGGAAGATCTTACAAAAGACAACGTTGAGCTTGTAAAGGGCTGCGAGGGCGTTACCACCCTTGGGTTCAGCGATTTGCGCGCTCCCATGATAAGAAAGCTGGCCGAACTCGGCGTAAAATATCTTGCGACGCGCACGGTGGGATTCAACCACATCGACCTGGCGGCCGCAAAGGAGTGCGGCATCCGCGTGAGCAACGCCTTTTACGACCCGTATAACGTTGCGGATTTTACCGTGATGCTTATGCTGATGCTGCTGCGCAAGGCGAAAATTTCGGTGTGCAGAGCACTTGTGAACGACTTTTCGCTGGACGGCATGTGCGGCAGGGAGATGCGCAACCTTACCGTGGGCATAATAGGCGCGGGCAAGATAGGCAGGGCGGTTATAGGCAATTTGCAGGGTTTCGGGTGCAGAATACTTGCATACGACCCCTATGTTGCCGGCGAAATCGCGGGAGCGGAGATGACAAGCTTTGACAGAGTGCTTGAAGAGAGCGACATTATTTCGCTGCACGTTCCGCTGAACGACGAGAGCAGGCACATAATCGACGCCGGAGCCATAAGAAAGATGAAGGACGGCGCGCTGATAATTAACACGGCGCGCGGAGGGCTTATCGATACGGGCGCGCTGATAAGCGCGTTGGAGAGCGAAAAGATAGGCGGCGCGGGGCTGGACACCATAGAGGCCGAGGACGGACTTGCACACATCGACCTGCGCGCAAGGATCGTAGACAAGAGGGACATATTCTATTTGAAGCAGTTCCCCAACGTTATATTCACCTCGCACTATGCCTTTTTTACCGAAGAGGCGACGGCGGCCATGGTGAACTGCGCATTGAGAAGTTTGCGCGACTTCGGCGAAGGCAAAAAGAATCCGCTTGAAATTTTCGGAAAATGACCCGGCATTCTTTCACAATTTGAGAATGTGAATTTGAAAACGCGCGGCGCAAAGCTTTAAGCTTTGCGCCGCGCGACGTTTTATGCAGTTTTACAGACGGAAATGTTTTAAAATCAGTTCCACTTGCCCTCTTCCTCGTCTTCGATTTCAGGCAATGACTCCTGCTCGGCAGGTTTTGCGGGTTCGGGCTGCTTGGAGGCGGGCTTCTTTTCTTCCTCTTCGTTCTTTTTGAAGAGTTTGAATTTTTTGTCGGCGTCCTCTTCCGCTTCGACGGGCTTGGGCTTTTTTACTATTATCATCTTTTCGATGCGGTGCTCGTTTACTTCGAGAACCTGCACCTTTATAAATTCGTTTTCGCAGGCGGGAGTTGCGCCGTCTTCGGGCACTTCGCCGAGCATTTCGCACACATATCCCGCAAAGGTTTCGTAGTCGGATTCGTCTTCGGGTATCTTTAAACCGAGCTGCTCTTCAACCTCGTCGAAGGGAGCGAGGCCGGTAACTTCCCAGCTGTCTTCACCCGTCTTTTTGATTTCGTAATCGGGGACTTCGCCCTTTTCGTTGAGGTCGCCCACAAGCAGTTCCAAAAGATCGTGCAACGTGATTATGCCGTTTATTCCGCCGTATTCGTCGAGCACGATGGCAAAGTATTCGCGCGTCGTCTTCATGCGGTAGAACAAGTCGTCGGCCTGCATGGTTTCGGATATGAACACGGGGGGCATTACGGCCTGTTCGCGCACGGACTGCTTTGTGCGCTCGTTCATGCGGAAGTATATCTTGGTGTTGAGCACGCCAACAACGTCGTCGGTGTCCTTGCCGCAGACGGGGTAATAGGTGTGGTTGGACTGTTTGATGGTTTCTTCCCACACCGAAAGCTCGTCGCGCTCGTACAAAAAGTCTACATCCTTGCGGTGGGTGCACACTTCGCCGACGTCGTTTTCTTTGAATTCGAATATGTTTTGAATGAATTCGTTTTCCTTTTCGTCGATGGAGCCCTTTTCGCTGCCGGCTTCGGCCATGAGCATTATCTCCTCTTCGGTCACCTCTTCGCCCTCGTCTTCGGGCTTGATGTGAAAGAGCTTTAATATGCCGTTGGCTGACACCGTGAGCAGCCATACGAAGGGCGCGAAGGCATACGACACGAAGTTGAGTATGCCCGACAGGATGAGCGAAAGTTTTTCGGCGTTGCGCATGGCGATGCGCTTGGGAACAAGTTCGCCGAAGACTATTGAAAAGTATGAAAGAATGAGGGTTATTACTATCATGCAGACAGTATTTACCACCTCGTAGTAGGGGCTTGCCGCGCCGACGATGGCCGTCGTCAACGGGTCGGCGAACGAATCGGCCGCGAACGCCGAGCCGAGCAGCGAAGCCAAAGTTATGGCAACCTGAATGGTTGAAAGGAACTTTGACGAATTTTTGGTCAACCGACAGATGCGCCTTGCGCGCTTATCACCCTCTTCGGCAAGTTTTTCCATCTTTGTGGAGTTGGCGGATATTACCGCAATCTCTGCACTGGCAAAGACCGCGTTTAAAAATATCAGCACTACCTGAAGCACCAATGCCAAGACTATTTGTCCTGCATCCATAATGATTTGCAGCATACTGTGCGGAATGCGCCGCACATGAGTGGAAGTAAAAATTTGTTTTATTTGATTATGTTTTTACTTTTTTACAACACAAAAAACACAACCCGTTTTTTTATGCGATAAAAAAACAAGTTATGTTTTGAAAAAGCCTATTAAACTTGCGCCGCGATGGCGCGCCGCTTGGGCTGCCGTCCACTATGCTTATTTCCTCCTATTGCCGATATTTTATCATATTCGCGGCGTATATGTCAAGGGATTTTTAACATTAAACTCTCTTGCCTCTATTTGCCGCCCGATGCGGATAAATGCGAGCCGCGGGCGGAAAATGCTTTTCCGCCCGCGGCCGTATGGAAGTGTTATATCGGAAATATCTGTTTTACGCGCCGCATGCGCGGCAAAAATTATATCCTTTTATCCTCGCGATAGGTGGTATGCAGCACTTCGTGGGCCTTGTGGCTGTTGGGGAAGATGAAATAGTCTTCGTACAGCATATCCATTACGGGGGAATTGGACGAACGGCGGAGTTCGGAGTGGCCGTCGGAGAGATACAGCACTCTTGCGCGGGCCTCCTTTAAGTTGACGTCGGAATTGTTGCGCACGCTGTCGGACAGAGTGGGCTGACCGCCGCCGTTTACGCAGCCGCCGGGACAGGCCATAACTTCGACGAAATCATACTTCTTTTCGCCGGACTTGATCTGCTCGATGAGGGTTACGGCGTTTTCAAGCCCCGACACCACCGCGACGCGCAGGGTGTGCCCCGCAACGAGATATGTGGCCTCTTTTATGGGGTTAGAGCCGCGTACGGCGAAGAAATCGAGAACTTCGAAGCTGCCGTCGAGCATGTGCGCGGCGGTACGCAGAGCCGCCTCCATCACGCCGCCGGTGGCACCGAATATCGCGCCGCCGCCCGTTGCCGTGGCGAAGGGATTATCGAATTCTTCGTCGGGCAGCTTGGTAAATTCTATGCCGGCCGTCTTTATCATGCGGGCAAGCTCGCGCGTGGTGATGGCGGCGTTTACCTGCCCCTCCATCTCCTCGCGGTGGCACTCGTACTTTTTGGCCGTGCAGGGAATGACGCTTACCGTATACAGATCTTCGGGCTTGATGTGGTGTTTTTCGCACCAGTATGTTTTAAGAAGCGCGCCGAACATCTGCTGCGGCGACTTGCAGGTGGAGAGATTGGGGATGAGTTCGGGATACTTTTGTTCGACGAACTTTATCCATGCGGGGCAGCATGAAGTGAACATGGGCATGGGTTTGCCCGTTTTGATGCGGTTTATGAGTTCGGACGCCTCCTCCATTATCGTAAGGTCGGCAGTGACGTCCATATTGAAAACTTCACAATTGCCCAGCCTGCGGATGGCGGCAACCATTTTGCCTTCGACGTTGGTGCCGATGGGCATATCGAAAGCTTCGCCCAGAGTGGCGCGCACGGAAGGAGCCGTGAAGAACACCACCTTTTTGGTGGGATCGGCAAAGGCGTTCCACACCTCGTCTATCGTGGAGCGTTCGGAGAGCGCGCCGACGGGACAGGCGACTATGCACTGGCCGCAGCCTACGCAGACCGATTCGGACAGGGGCATATCGAAAGCCGAGCCTATATGCACGTTGAAGCCGCGGCCGATGGGCCCTATGGCGTTGACGTGCTGCTTGCGGCAGGCGGCGACGCAGCGCATGCAGTTGATGCACTTGTCGTTGTCGCGCACGACGTAGGGCGCGGAGTCGTCGATGGGGAGCACAAAGTCTTCGCCCTTGAATCTATCTTCGTCCACGCCGTAGCCGAGCGAAAGTTTTTGCAGCTCGCAGTTGTGGTTTCTTTCGCAGGAAAGGCACTTCTTTTTATGCTTGGAAAGCAGGAGTTCAAGCGTCATCTTGCGGCTTTCGCGGCATTTTTGGGTGTTGGTGCGCACCTCCATGCCCTCGGCGACGGGATACACGCATGCGGCGACGAGGCCGCGCGCGCCCGTTGCTTCGACAACGCACATACGGCAGGAGCCGACGCAGGATACATCTTTTAAATAGCACAGGGTGGGAATGACGACGTGCGCCTTGCGAGCGGCGTCGAGAATGGTTGTTCCTTCGGGAACGGTTACGGATATATTATTAATTTTTAACGTTACGTCTTTTGCCATGACTTTTTACCTCAATTCCTTACTACCGCGCCGAATTTGCAATTGGACATGCAAAGGCCGCACTTTATGCAGATGTCCTTATCGATGACGTGCGGTTCACGCACCTTGCCCGTGATGGCGTGAGTGGGACAGTTGCGGGCGCAGAGCGTGCAGCCGTGACACTTGGCGGGATCTATCGAATAGGTAAGGAGAGCCTTACATACGCCCGCTTCGCAGTGTTTCTTTTCGATGTGGTCTACATACTCCTGCCTGAAATAGCGCAGCGTTGACAGTATGGGATTGGGCGCGGACTGACCGAGCGCGCACAGCGACGACTGCTTCATGTGCGAGGCAAGCTCTTCTATCTTTATAAGATCTTCGGGTTCGCCCCTGCCTTCGGTTATCTTTGTTAAAAGCTGCAACAGCCTTTTTGTACCTATGCGGCAGGGAGTGCATTTGCCGCAGCTTTCGTCGGCGGTGAATTCGAGATAGAACTTGGATATATCGACCATGCAGTCGTCCTCGTCCAGAATTATCATGCCGCCCGAACCCATCATGGAACCTATGGCGATGAGCGAATCGTAGTCGATGGGCGTATCGATGCATTCGGCGGGAATACAGCCGCCGGAGGGCCCGCCCGTCTGAGCGGCCTTGAACTTTTTGCCATGGGGAATGCCGCCGCCTATCTCCTCCACTATCTCGCGCAGGGTGGTGCCCATGGGAACTTCGACAAGGCCGACGTTGGTTATTTTGCCGCCGAGGGCGAACACCTTGGTGCCTGCGGAAGTTTGAGTGCCTATGCCGGCGAACCATGCCGCGCCGTTATTTATGATGGGGTTGATGTTTGCCCATGTTTCGACGTTGTTGATTATGGTGGGCTTGCCGAACAGACCCTTTACCGCGGGGAAGGGCGGACGGGGACGGGGCTCGCCGCGATGACCTTCGATGGACGTTAAAAGGGCCGTCTCTTCGCCGCAGACGAACGCGCCCGCGCCGAGGCGTATTTCGATATCGAAATCGAAGCCCTTGCCCAGGATGTTTTTGCCGAGCAGACCGCAGTCGCGCGCCTGCTTTATGGCAATGTTGAGCCTGTGCACCGCAACGGGGTATTCCGCGCGGACGTATATGTAGCCCTGATGCGCGCCTATGGCGTAGCCCGCGATGGTCATGGCCTCCAACACGCAGTGGGGGTCGCCTTCGAGCACAGACCTGTCCATGAACGCGCCGGGGTCACCTTCATCGGCGTTGCACACGACGTATTTTACGTCGCCCGCCGAGGCCTTTGCAAACGACCACTTGCGGCCCGTGGGGAAGCCCGCGCCGCCACGACCGCGCAGTCCGGAGGCCGAAATTTCGTTTACGACGTCGTCGGGAGTCATTGACGAGAGAACTTTTTCGAGGGCGGAATAGTCGCCGGCGGCGATGGCCTCTTCGATGTCTTCGGGGGCGATTACGCCGCAGTTGCGCAGAGCTATGCGCATCTGCTTTTTATAGAAAGGAGTTTCGGCAAAGGGAATTATTGACCCGTCTTCTGCAACGGTGCCCTGGTATAAAAGCTCCTTTACTATCGAGCCGCCCTTTTTGAGATGGCGTTCGACGACCGTTTGGGCGTGTTCGGGAGTCATCTGGGCATAGAACGCGCCTTCGGGATAAACTATCATGATGGGGCCGAGCGAGCAGAGGCCGAAGCAGCCCGTTTTTACCACGAGGACGTCGTTTATCTTTAATTCCTTTAAAGATTTTTCGAGCTGTTCGATGACCTTCATCGAGTGGGACGACGTACAGCCCGTGCCGCCGCAGACGAGCACCTGCTTGCGGTATCCCGTCTGTTTTGCGAGCTTTTCGCCCTGTTCGCGCACGACGCGCCTTACGTCGATGAGCGGCTTTTTCTTTTTGCGGATGCTTTCGAGTTCATTAACGGTCATACCTCTTCCCTCCTTCTGTATCCATCGAGAATGCCCTTTACCATATCGGCGGTAAGGCGGCCGTGGACGTCTTCGTTTATCATCATTACGGGGGCAAGACCGCACGCGCCGACGCAGCGGCAGCTGTCGAGGGAGAACAGGCCGTCTTCGGTGCATTCGCCGCACTTGATGCCGAGCTGTTCTTCCACTTCCTTTAATATCTTATCCGACCCTTTTACATAACATGCCGTACCCAGGCACACGCTTACGCGGTATTTGCCCTTGGGTTTTAGCGAAAACTGCGAATAGAATGTGGCGACGCCGTAAACTTCGGAAAGGGATACATTCAATCCCTGCGCTATCGTCTGCTGCACGGGCAGAGGCAGATAGCCGTAAATTGCCTGCGCCTCCTGCAGGATATGCATGAGGCAGCCGGGCGTGGAGCGCGACTCCTTTATTACCTCCTGCAACCTGGCCGCCTGTTCGGGTGTGCCGATAGCGGCTTTACAATCGTTCATAACAACCTCCTGATCATATGCGCATGACGCGGCGAAAGCCCTCGCCGCGAAATTTATGCAATAAGCTTTTTTTATTTTATCATATAAATAATAAAATATCAATTTAATTGACGGCATACATTGTGAGAATTTGCAATTTTTTGTGAGAAAATCAAGATTTGCGGCAGTTTGAGCGAGTTTTGAAGTTATTTGATGCGGTGGGATTGATTTTTGCGACAATCGTGATATAATAAATATGCAGTCGTGCGCCCGCCTGTCTTTAAAAAAATTGCGGCGGCGACGTCAGGTTTTGACAATTTTAAACGTTTTAATTATGAGAGGTTTTATAAATCGAAACACAATAATGAGGAAAACCATGTTTAAAAGAGCACTTTGCGCTGCGGCGGCCGCGATATGCGCGGTATCGCTTTGGGCCGCGGGTTGCGGAGAACAAGAACAACGGAAGGAGGCCGAAAGCGGATTTTACACGCTTGAAGAGGCCTACGACAGCGGCTACCTGCTGCGTGACGACCTGATGCACATCGCGTACTTCCGCTCCGGCGAAGTTTATACCCTGCCCGAACGGAGCGACGATTACTCGGCCGCCAAAAAATTGAATTTTGTGCCGGCGACAGAGCCGGGCGAGCCGGACGAGGACATCGAAAACGAGATAAAGAGGGCCTATTATGCCCTGCACACCGAAAGTTTTGAGGGCAATCCGTACAGCGACGAGCTGCTTGAAATAAACTTTTACGGACAGTACGGCAACCTGTATGCCGTTACGATAGAGAGTCCGCTTTGGAGTTACACGACCGACATGGTGAACATGCACATCGGCGACATATTCTGGATGCAAGGCAGACCCGATATAACGCTGTACCGCCCGGCAGACGGCGGCGCGGCGGACGAAAACGCGCCGTAAACGGACGGTTTTGCAGACATGCACGGTTTGTGCATATGCATGAACGCAGCGTTCAGCACGCGTGCATTTACCTTTTTACCGATACGGGGTATAATTTAACCGTAAACTTGCGGGAGGCCCGCGGCCGCCCGCAAAATAAAAAACGAGGACGATACAATGCTTGAAATTAAAAACCTTACAAAGGTTTACAAGACGAAAAACGGCGCCGAAACGGTAGCTTTGGCGGGAGTTTCGTTAAAGTTCGGCGAAAGGGGCATGGTGTTCCTTTTGGGCAAGTCGGGCAGCGGCAAGAGCACGCTTTTGAACCTGTGCGGCGGGCTGGATTCGCCCGATTCGGGCGAAGTTATAATCAAGGGCCGGTCGAGCAGGGATTTTTCGCAGAGCGACTTTGACAGCTACCGCAACACGTTTGTGGGATTCGTGTTTCAGGAATACAACATTCTGAACGAATTCACGGTTGAAGAGAACATCGCGCTCGCCCTGGAATTGCAGGGAAAGAGCAAAAACTCGGAGCGGGTGCGCGAGATACTCGAACAGGTGGAGCTGCAGGACTTTGCCAAGCGCAAGCCCAACACGCTTTCCGGCGGGCAGAAGCAGCGCGTGGCCATTGCCAGAGCTCTTGTTAAAAATCCCGAAATAATAATGGCCGACGAACCGACGGGCGCGCTCGATTCCGAAACGGGCAGGCAGGTGTTTGAAACGCTTAAAAAACTTTCGGCGGACAAACTTGTCATCGTCGTTTCGCACGACAGGGAGTTCGCCGCGCTATACGGCGACAGGATAATAGAACTTAAAGACGGCAAAGTAATTTCGGACGTAACAAAGACTGTCACCGCCGCCGAGTGCGCGGGAGAGAACATAAGCTTTTTGGGCGACGACGCGATAGCCGTTAAAAGCGGGCAGAAACTGAGCGAAAGCGACGTTGAACGCATAAACGAATTTTTGCTTTCCGCACCCAAAGACGTTATGATATTGCGCAGCGAAGAGCATATAGCCGAATATAAGAAGGCAATGCACATCGACGAGCACAACGGCGTTGAAAGCTTTGAGCAGACGGACGAAGACGACATAGACGAAAGAACGTATGCGCCAGAAGAGAGCAGGTTCATACGCAGCAGCCTGCCGATAAGACATGCCGTGAAGATAGGCGCGAGCAGCATGAAGGTTAAACCCTTCCGCCTGTTCTTTACCGTTTTGCTTACGTTTATATCCTTTACCATGTTCGGGCTGTTTTCGACGATGACGTTCTTTGACCCGCTAGCCACCGAAGCGCAGACCTATATCGATTCGTATTACGAAGAGCTGCCGTTGATAAAGCAATATGTGGTGCGCACTTACTATACGATAGACGGCAAAACCGAGATGTACGAATCGGCGTACGACACGGGATTCGGTTCAGCCGAATATAAGGAACTGAAAGAAAAATACGGCGACAGGGCGTTGGGCGTGTTCAATTATTCGGAAACCGCCACGTCCCACAGCCGTTTTATATTCGAAGGCTCGAACGAATTGACATATTATTCATATTTCAGCGCGAAACTTATCGGATTTGCGGAGTTCGACCGCGAGGCATGGAGAGACGCCATGCTTACCGACACAGACCTGAACGCGCTGGGGCCGAACGACATAATCATATCGTCGTACACGTTCGATTCGTTAAAGGCATTGGGAGTTGACGGCATAGACGGACACAAGCTGAGGCTGAACGACTACGGCGACATAGTGGGATGCGAAGTTGAAATAACCGCCGCTAACGGCAACAGCGAAGTACTGACCGTTGCGGGCGTATACCGCAACGACCCGCCGCAGAAATTTGCGCACCTTAAAGGCATGGACTCCGATCAGATGGATGACGACGACTTTACCCTTGCCGACGCGCTGCAACGGGACACGAATTACAGTTCGTACTGCATTGCTCTGGTGGGCGACGATTTTTACGAAGCGCACAAAACCGCGTTTAGCGGCAGTTCCCCTATCAAACTCGCCTTCGACTTTACATACCCCATGCAGAATGCGGAGCTTTCGATATATGAAAGCGACGGTTCGATACTGCACTCAACATATGTACACGGATACGGCAGTCTGCCGGCAGAAAGCGGCGACGACCCTGCGCCGTACATCATGTTCTTTGACGAAAGAACCGACGCCGCGCTTGACGACGGCGAAATTGTTATAGCCATCGACAGCACATACGGGATTTCCGATGCGTTTTATGAACTCTATGACAAAAAATACGATGAAATCGAAGCTTTGGACGACGAACAGCTTAAAGAACAAAAATTCAATGAGCTGGATATATGGTACGATGATTTTTGGGAGTATTTAAACGGCATTTCGCAGGGATATACATACGACGATAACGGAAGTCGTGTTTACCTGACCGCGGAACAGCTTGCCGAGGCCATGGACGGCATACGCGAAGTTGTAAATTACGGCCTTGAAAACGGCATTATATCCGACGAGATAAGCATAGACAACAGCGGAGGCCCGGTATACGGCAATTATAAATTGGCCGGATACATGTGCGGCACGCTGAACAGCGATTACGGAAACTGCGTATATCTTTCGCCGGACGACAAGTATGACATAGTGTTTGAACTCGGCACCTATCCCGAAGACTACAATAATAACCGCGAAGAAACAAACTATGTGCCGCCCGAAGACATGAAATACAGCGGCATAATACTGCCCATGCCGTCGGACGGCGAAGTGCGCGAAATAGTTTACAACCGCGGCAACGCAGGCGAAGACGACAGCTATATAATGGTGTATTCGGCGATAACAAACGAGATAGATTCGGCAAACTTCGTCATTGAAATGCTTAGCGAAGTGTTCCTTTGGATAGGCGTTGTGATGGCAGTGTTTGCAATGCTGCTGCTGTTCAACTTTATATCCGTTTCGATAACCTATAAAAAGAAGGAGATAGGCATTTTAAGAGCCGTGGGCGCGCGCAGCGCGGACGTATTCAAGATATTCTATTCGGAGTCGGCAATAATAACGATAATATGCTATGTGCTGGCAGTGGTTGCAAGCAACATCGTTTGCTTTGTGCTGAACGAAATAATCGCTTCAACTCTTATGGACGTTTCTCTGTTTGTATTCGGCCCGCTTTCGTGGCTGGTTATGGCGGGGATCGCCGTGGCGACATCACTGATAGCCACGTTCCTGCCCGTATATGCCATAGCCAAACGCAAACCCGTTGAAAGCATACGCGCTCTGTAATGCAATCATGCCCGCGTTCCTATACGCAAACTCTATTGCAACACAGCAAGATCCTTCGACTTCGTGCCTCGCTTTTCGCTCGGCACTGCGCTCAG
>CALVWU010000033.1 GCA_944367955.1 uncultured Clostridia bacterium | reverse complement strand
TCTGGCGACGCCTGCGACTTTTCGTGACTTTGAGGAGCCAGCTCCTCTTTGTGCGACTTTATTTGGCACTCTTTTTTTATAGTCGCACAAATTCACCTCGGTGAGCCGCAGGTTTGCGCAAATCGGGTCGCGCTTTTCGGCGGAATAAATCCGCCTTGCGCACGTTAATTTATTTATTCTCACAAAAGTCTTGTCTGGCGACGCCTGCGACTTTTCGTGACTTTGAGGAGCCAGCTCCTCTTTGTGCGACTTTATTTGGCACTCTTTTTTATAGTCGCACAAATTCACCTCGGTGAGCCGCAGGTTTGCGCAAATCGGGTCGCGCCGCCCGAAGCGGTGCCTTTTAATAACGGCGCGTTGGTGCGTTGCGGGCAACGCACCAACGCGGGTTAGTTTTTTTATAGATGCAGCACCCTGGCCTTTATCTCTTTCGTCTTGCCGACGTTCCAGAAATTTTCGCCGAGGTATCCGCAGGTGCGGCGGGTAACGTTCATCTTGCGCTGATCCTTGTTGTGGCAAACGGGGCATTCCCATTCGTTGTCGTCGTTGATGATTATTTCGCCGTCGAAACCGCATACCTGGCAATAGTCCGACTTGGTATTGAATTCGGCATACTGAATATTGTCATAGATGAACTTGACAACATCTTCGAGCGCGGTGAGGTTGTTGCGCATGTTGGGTATTTCAACATACGAAATGGCCCCGCCCGAAGAGATCTTTTGGAACTGACTTTCGAACTTGAACTTGGAGAACGCGTCGATATTTTCGCGCACGTCTACATGGTAGCTGTTGGTATAATAGCCCTTATCGGTGACATCGGGAATGGTGCCGAAGCGTTCCTTATCGATGCGGGCGAAGCGATAGCACAAGCTTTCGGCGGGAGTGCCGTAGAGGGCGAAACCGATGTTGGTTTCCTCTTTCCATTTTTCGCAGTGGTCGCGAAGACACTGCATTACCTTTAAGGCGAATTTTTCGCCTTCGGGCGTGGTGTGCGAAACGCCTTTTACAAGTTTTGTAACCTCGTACAGGCCGATATATCCCAAAGATATTGAAGAGTACCCGCCATAGAGGAATTTATCTATCTTTTCGCCTTTGCCAAGGCGGGCTATCGCGCCGTACTGCCAGTGGACGGGCGAAACATCCGAAAGCACTCCCTTTAACGCATTGTGGCGAACCATTAAAGCTTCGAAGCACAGCTGCAGTCTTTCTTCGAGTATCTCCCAGAATTTCTTTTCGTCGCCCTTGGCAAGAATGCCGCACTGGGGCAGATTGATGGACACAACGCCCTGGTTGAAACGGCCTTCGAACTTGTAGTTGCCGTTTTCATCCTTCCAGGGAGACAGGAACGAACGGCAACCCATGGGCGAGAACACGTTGCCTTCGTAATTTTCGCGCATCTTTTTGGCGGAAATATAGTCGGGATACATTCTCTTGGCCGAGCACTTCACCGCAAGCTTTGTAAGATAGTCGTACTTGCCGCCCTTTAAGCAGTTGTTTTCGTCGAGCACATATACAAGTTTGGGGAACGCGGGGGTAACATATACGCCCGATTCGTTCTTTATGCCCTGATAACGCTGGCGGAGTATCTCCTCTATTATCATGGCGTTCTCTTCGATGTAAGGGTCGTTTTCGTCGAGATACATGAAGAGCGTTACGAAAGGCGACTGACCGTTTGTGGTCATAAGCGTGTTTATCTGATACTGAATGGTCTGCACGCCGGCTTTAAGCTCGTCCTTTAAGCGCATGTCGACAAAGGCCTTTTTTTCCTCTTCCGAAACGGCGTCGCCGAACTTTTCGTCGCACTGCTTCTTATACTTGTCGCGGGTGCGGCGCAGATACTTGCCGAGATGGGCGACGTTTACCGACTGGCCGCCGTACTGCGACGAGGCCACCGAAGCGATTATCTGCGTTACGATTGTGCAGGCGACCTGGAACGACTTGGGACTTTCGATCATTTTGCCGTTCATAACTGTGCCGTTGTCGAGCATGTCGCCGATGTTTACGAGGCAGCAGTTGAAGATGGGCTGCAAAAAGTAGTCGGCGTCGTGGAAGTGAATGGCGCCCTCGTCGTGAGCCTTGGAGATGTATTCGGGCAAAAGGATCCTGCGGGTGAGGTCTTTTGAAACTTCGCCCGCGATGAGGTCGCGCTGGGTGGACGCCGTGCGGGCGTTTTTGTTGGAGTTTTCTTCCATTACGTCCTTGTTGGCGTTTTTGATGAGCGAAAGTATGCTCTCGTCCGTGGTGTTGGCCTTGCGGATGAGCGCGCGCTCGTAACGATAGAGAATGTAAGACTTCATGAGCTGATATTTTTGCAGCTCCATGAGTTTTTCCTCTACCATATCCTGAATGTCTTCGACAAGCAGCCTCGAACGGTGGCGGCTTGCTATGTCGTCAACGATCTTTTCTATCTGCTTGTCATCGATCCTGTCTTCGAAGTCGACAGATTCATTGGCCTTTCCGATGGCTTTGACTATCTTGCTTCTGTCAAAATCAACGGTTGAACCGTCCCTTTTTATTACTTTCATATTATCACCCCTCTCCTGCGGAACGGGCCGCAGAAAGATTATTTGCCTTTGTGTACGGTATGCCGGCAGCCGCGCAAAAGCGGAAATCTCTACGTATACCATTGTACGCCGCTAAACGAGCTTTGTCAATACCCGAAACACAATATATTGAAAAAATTTTTAAGTTATCCACAATAATTTGTGGAATTGTCGATAACTTACGCTTTGCCCCGCGGCGAAACGACCGCCCGCGTGAACATTTAAAATTATACCTCGCCGGCATGCAATAAGTCAAGCGCACGGACA
Source organism: uncultured Clostridia bacterium (assembly GCA_944367955.1). Lineage (GTDB taxonomy): Bacteria > Bacillota > Clostridia > Christensenellales > Borkfalkiaceae > Coproplasma. Next base: position 12,187 of record CALVWU010000033.1, on the reverse strand, counting down.
CAATATATTGTATGAAAGTTTTTAACATAAAAACAATATATTGTGTGGAAGTGCCGTATGCGCCGTATTTTAGGCCACCCGTGACGCAAACGGGGCGTATTTTGCGCAAAACGGGGCTTTCGGCCGCAGGAAAAGCGGCGAAACGGAAACGAGGAAAAATGAAAAAACATTTCAATTGAAAAAAGCGCGCCATTATGCTTGACAAGGCGGCGGGGAATAAAACGCGCAGAACGGGCAATAAAACATACAGTTTGCGCGGCGGCCTTGACTTTGCCCCCGGCGGCTGATAAAATAACTTCTGCGGCGGCGGTTTTGCGCCGCGCGGAAAGGAGATGAAGATGAAGGCTTTGTTCATAAAAGCGGCCGCGCTTGCGGCGGCCGCAGTGATGGCGGCATGCACCTTTGCGCTTTCGGCATGCGCCGAAGGCGGCGACGCCAAGCCCGACAACGGTCTGCCCGACGAAGGCATACCCGACAGACTCACCGAAGAGAGCGAAAAGATAGTCGTGTTTGCCGAAAACAGGACGGACGGCTTTCATTTTGCCGACGGCTATTCGAACGGGCAGATGTTTAACTGCACATGGAGCCGCGAAAGCGCGCAGCCGAAGGGTGACGCGATGGGCATGTCGGTGTGGCAGAAAGACGGAACATATTACGGCGCGGAGTTCCGCTCGTACAAGAAGTATTCGTACGGGTTCTATTCCGTGTGCATGAAGGCGGCCGACTGTTCGGGCGTGATTTCGTCCTTTTTTACCTACACGGGCGACCCGCGCTGGGACGAGATAGATATAGAGTTTTTAGGCAAGGACATGACCGAAGTGCAGTTCAACTATTACACAGCCGGCACGGGCGGGCACGAATTCGTATACGACCTGGGTTTCGACGCTTCGGAAGAGTTTCACGAATACGCGTTTTGGTGGCGGCCCGACAGCATAACGTGGTATGTCGACGGCAAAGCCGTTTACCGCGCGTTTGAAGACATACCAGAAATGCCGCAGCAGATAATGATGAACGTGTGGAACTGCAAGGGGCACGACGAGTGGTCGGGCGCGTTCGATCCTTTAAAACTGCCCGCCACAGCCGAATATAAATGGGTGGCCTATGTTCCTCTCGACGAAGACGCGCGGGAGCAAGGCGATTGACGAAGCGCGCTTTTAGCCCCGCAAAAGAGTTTTTTGGGGCATATATGCCTCAATTATTATAATATTGCGCATGCAACAGACAAAGGGCACCCGCAAACTTCGTTAAGGAGTTTGCGGGTGCCCGTACGTTATGACGGATCGCGTCAGAGCGCAAGGACGGCGAGCAGAACGGCCACGCCTGCCTGCCACAATAGTCCAAGAATATTGACGAGCCAAAAGTACCAATGTTTCGTCTTGTGGCGGAACAGGGTCATGCCCAACAGCCCGCCGACGGCTCCGCCGCAGAACGAAACACCAAGCAGCACTCTTTCGGGGATACGCCGCGCTCCGCGCTTTGCCCTTGACTTGTCCGCGCCGTACATCGCCAGGTTGACGACGCTTATCACGGCATATACTATAAGAACATATAAAAGTTTATCCATATCCGTATTTTACAACATCTCCCTCGCTCCGTCAACATATACCGCATCCTTATTGACAATCGCCTTAAAAACATACAGGGGCGCATAGGCGCCCCTCAATCCTCCACATATTCGATGACGTCCTCCACGCGGCAGTGCAGAATTTTACACAGATCATCGATCTTCGCCGTGCTGATGCCGCCGCCGTTGCGCATGCGCGAAACGGTTGCACTGCTGATCCCGTGGCGGTTTATCAGAGTATAGGTACTTTCTCCCCTCTCCTTCATCGTTCTCCAGAGGGGCGCATAGCTAATCATATTTTAATTGTAGTATATGTTTATTTTCTTGACAATAGTCATAATTATGACTATAATTTTACATATGATGCTTTTTAAAGGAGGCTATTGAAAATGTATTGTAAAAATTGCGGAAAGCAAATTGACGACAGGGCGGTAATTTGTCCGCATTGCGGCGTACCCGCCGAAACGGAGAAAGTCAAGCCCGGTGCTCCCGGACTGTGCGTTGCGGGTTTTGTAATTTCTATCTTATCCATCTGGTTCGGAATTATATTCTGCATTCCGCCCATCCTTGCAATCGCGCTGAGCGCGCAAGGCAACCGCAAGGCGAAAAAGAACGGTTTCCACAGCAATCTGGGCACGGCAGGACTCGTTATAGGCATTCTCACCACAGTATTCTGGGGGCTCTTTTTTCTTTCTTTAATTATCGTAATGGCTACGACCGCCCGATAATGTTATAATCACGCGACGGGTAAAATCATTCAACACACTAAAAACGGGGCGCACCGCGTTGCAACGCGGCGCGCCCCTTAAATTTTACCGAAATTTGCAATTGAATGCATAATATTATGCGGTGAACGACCGAATGCCTATTTGCGCAGCAACTCTTTCAACCGCGGCAGCAGGGTATAGTCTGCCGGCAGCCAGCTTACGCTTTCAAGCTCGTCCGCACCGAGCCAGCGGAAGTCGGAATGTTCGCTTATAACGGGAATCTCCCCGTGCAAATACACGGGAAAACAGTGCATTGCAAGATGAAAATCGGGATAATCGTACTCCACCGAAAACTCTTCGCCGTTAGTCGAAACGGTTATGCCCAACTCCTCTTTAAGCTCCCTTGCAAGCGCGGCGGAGGGTATTTCGCCCTCCTCTATCTTTCCGCCGGGAAATTCCCAAAGCCCTTTGAATGCGCCGCATCCCCTCTGCGCGGCAAACACTTTTCCGCCGCGGATGAGCATTGCCGCGGCAACGCGCACGGTATTCATTATTCCATCCCTCCTCAACAAGGCTCGCCGTCGTCGATCATATACGAGGTGACGAGCCTGAGTTTTTCATCGTCGCCGTGAACGGCGTTATAGCCGTATAGCCGCTCGTAAACGGCGGCCGCGGCTGTGTCCATATGCAAAGCAAAATCATCGCCGTACAGCTGTTTTAATTTTGTAAAGCTGTCGTGCAGGGCCTCGGCGTTGGGCGCGATCTGCACATCGCCTTCGGTACGCAGAGCAAGAGCTTCGTCATAGTACCCGACCGCCCTGTCGCGTTCGTCCTTCTGCTCGTAATACCTGCCGTATTCAAAAACTATCTGCGAATACCACTTGCGGTATGTTTGCGGACGAACGGAATAAAGCCGACTGCGTATCGCAAAGCATTCTTCGATATACGGCAACGCCGCCTCGGTGCGATTTTGGTCGAGCAAAACGCCTGCAAGCTTGGCGCAGGAATCCGAAAGTTCGGTTTCGTGGGCATTGGCGTTTTTTGAACACAGAACCTTGCGAAGTTCGTAAGCTCTTTTAAAATTTTCCTCGGCCTTTTCGTTTAAACGCCGGGCTCGAAAGGCATTGCCCAGCCCCTGATACGAATAGGCAAGTGCCGGCATATAGCCTGCGGGATCGTCGTCGGTAAGTTTTATTCTCACTTCGAGCGCGCGGGAGAACATTTCGGCGGCACGCTCGTTTTGCCCCAGCCTGCCGTACAGCACGGCACTGTTCTGATAGCATGACGAAAGCGTATAAGCCTGTTCGGGATCGGACGCAAGCCGATTGCCGAGCACTTCGGCCGCAAGCGAATAACTGTTCTGAGCATCGGCCGCACGACCCAGTTCGCCGTAAACTATACCCGTATTGATGAGCGCGCGGGCTCGGCTGACGGCGTATTTTTCGGCCCGGCTGCACAGTTCGCCGTAGAGCGCGGCGGCCTGTCCGAAGCGGAAGAGCGCGTCGTCGAACCTCTGTTCGCGCCGATATATATCGCCGAGAACAAAGTGCGAATTGGCGATACCGAACATATTCGCCTCATCGCTTAGCCCCGACGAAATTATATCTTTGCGCAGTTCTATTGCCGCAAGCGAATACTCTTCGGCCTGCTTTTGCATATCCGACATCTTTGCGCAGACGGCGGCCATGACGGTTAAATTTTCGGCGCGTTCCCCCGCATTCCCCGCCGACGGAAATACGGTGTACAGCGTTTGCAAAAGCTGCGCCTTTTGAAGTGCTTCGGCATGTCTGTCCCTTTCGAGAAGAAAGAGCGCGTACTCGTTATAAACATTCATGCACACCTGTTGCGCGCTTGCCACAGGCAACAGCTTTTCGTATGTTTCGGCAATTATATCGTATCTCTCTTTATACAGATACATCGTCTTTAAAAATTCTATCTTCAATCGGCCTTCGGCTATTACTTCCTCGGCCTTTTTAGCGGCGAACTTTTCAGCGCGTTCATAGCCGCGCAATGTTTCGTCGACATCGAGAATGGCCACGGCTCTTTCAACTTCGCCCGCTTCGAAATAGCGGTAAGCCTGCTTTTGCTTGGGCGTTATAAGGCCGTGAACCTCGTCGCGGCTCATGGCCACAGCAACGCCGAAAATATTGTCTTCAAGCTCTTCCTTGTCCCTTCTGACCCGCATATACCGCGTGGCGACGTCGTAATACCTTTCGCATAACTGCCTGTCGCCGCGGTTTTTTTCGTATTCGTGTTTGCAGATATTGTATTCGGCGGAAAGCTTGTAAAATTCGTCCTTTAAGAGGGCGAGCTTTTTGTTGTTGGCAAACTCGGAAACGTTATCGACCGAAAAAAGCGCGTCCCCGCCGAAAAAACATTTGCCGTCTTTAAAGCTCACCTCGCGCGAGCCGGTTTCCTGCACGGCGAGGTTTAAAAGTATGCGCAGCTTGATGGTATCTATACCGCTGAACGTGCCGTAAAAATGATTGAGTTCCCTATCGAGATATTCCTTAAAGTCCGCTACCGAACGCTCTTCGGCACAGCCGTCGGCAACGGCGTTGAAATACACATATATTTTGGGGAATCCGTTGGCTTCGAAATATTTTTTTGCAAAATCAAGCTCGCCGCGCACGTCCCCGCCGACGCGCGTGAACACAATAAAGAAACACATGCGGCTGGCACTTATTATACCGTCGGGATTGCCGCCTTCCGACAACAACGGGCGCACCGAAAGCCCGTATGCAGCCATAAATTCGCAGTTCATCTTCCAGATAAAATTTTCAATTTTAACGCGCCGCCGTTCGTCGTCCTTTATCGACGATGCGAAAAAAATATTCACCGTTGAATTTGCGGCGACGGGCGGACAGGGCCGCAACATGCCGCCGAGCCGACTAAACAGCCCGTCGCAGACATCCTGCGCGCAGCCGAACGAGAATGCCTCGAAGCCGTCGTTTTGCACTCTCTGACGAAAATCGGCAAGCGACCCGCCGCGAAAGAACACAAGAATAAGCGGGCCGCCGCCCGAAGAATTCAGCCCGGCGGCAAACTCGTACTCTTCAAGCGAATACGCGCCCAGCTTTTTATCGAACAGAAAAATACACACCTCGCTGCGGCGGATCAGCTCGCAATAGTCGTCCTCTTTGCGGGTGACGCTCATCGAAGGGTCTGCGGTTTCGCATCTTACGGGCATCACGTCGAGGCCGCGCTCGAAACGCAGCCTCCACAAAAAATTTTCGACATCGTCGCGCACGTCGGCAAACTCCACTATCGATGAGGCTATAAACACCTTGACCGTATTACTCATTTCATCCTCCGTTCAACTCAAATGCGGCCGCGGCGGATCAGCCGACGGCGGCGTCCTTTACCTTTTGACGTATAAATTCGACAAACCTCTCCACCGCGGCGGGCAGCGGCTGATACTTTTTCCACACGAGCACGGCCGAAACCGACAGTTCGGGATAGAAGGGTATGAACACGAGGTCGGGGTTTTTGTAAAGCGACGTCGCGCCCTCGATGCAGACGGCCGCGCCCATGCAGCAATCTACAAGCATGGCCGCGTTATAGAGCAGGTTATAGCCCGCGTAGACATCGAGTTTTTGATACTCTCCGCCGAACCAGTCGCGCACCCCCATAGCCGCGCCGCGCTGCATTGACATGAAAACGCGGCGGCCGCGCAGATCTTCGGGCGTGACATATCTCTTTTCGGCCAGCCCGTCGCACGAGCGCACCAACACGCCCCATCTGTCCCTGTGCGGCAGACGGATATATTCGTACTTTGAAAGCTCGGCCGGTTCGAACAGCAGACCGAGGTCGAGCGTGCCCCTTTCAAGCCGCTCCTGAACATAGTCGGCGTTGTTAGAGTATATATCGAACCTGACCGCGGGATAGCGGCTGCCGAACTCGTTCATCGTCTCCGCGAGAAAGCGCATTATTTCGCCTTCGCCGCTGCCTATGGCTATTACCCCGCCGACGGCATCGCGTTCGGCCGAAAATTCGCTGCGGGTGCGTTCGGTAAGCTCAACTATTTCGCCTGCGCGACGTTTTAAAAACAAACCCGCGGGCGTAAGCGCGATTTTGCGCTTGCCGCGCACGAACAGCTGCGCACCGAGCTCGTCTTCAAGCTGCATCAGCCTGCGCGAGAGCGCGGGCTGGGAAATGTGCAACACTTCGGCCGCGCGGGTAACGTTCTCTTCGCGCGCGACGACCAGAAAATATTTTAGATCGCGATATTCCATATCGACCGTCTCCGTTTAACTGCAATCGATTTTTGCGCGCCGCCCGCCGCACTGCGGCGGGCGGCGCGCAACGCAAAATTTCAGCCGAGGGCGCGTTCGGCCTCTTCGCAATACCTCACAGTGGCCATTGCGTCGCGGCAGTATACGTCCGCGCCAATATTTGCGGCATATTCGGCATTCATTACCGCGCCGCCCGCTATTATTTTTACGCCCGGACAGCGCGCGCGCAACAATTTTACGGTTTCGGCCATGGCCTGCACGGTGGTTGTCATCAGAGCGGACAGCCCGCACACCTGCGCGCCCGTGCGCTCCACTTCCTCCGCAACCCTTTCGGGAGGGACGTCGCGGCCGAGGTCGTAAACTTTGAATCCGTAGTTGACGAGCAGCGTTTTTACTATATTTTTGCCTATATCGTGAATATCGCCCTTGACGGTGGCCACCACGATTTTTATCCGCTTTGCTTCGGCCTCGCCCGAAAACGCGCCCTTTATTACGTCGAACGCGGCAGACGCAGCCTCCGCGCTCATCAAAAGCTGGGGCAGAAACACGGTTTTATTTTCGAACCCCGCACCCACTTCGTCGAGGGCGGGAATAATGCGGGTGTTTATCACTTCGAGAGGGGGCAGACTTTTTAAAAGTTCGGCGGCGAATTTTGCTGCCCTGTCCTTTAAGCCGTGCACCACGGCGTCTTTAAGATCTTTTACCGCAGGGGCGGGCTTTACGGTCTCCGCGGCGGCGGAGACTGCGGGAGCGGCGATAGATGAGGCATAATTTATATATTCACCGCAGTTGGCGTCGAGCCCGGTCAGCGCGAGATAGCACCTGTATGCCTTTTTTATCTCCGCCGAGGAGGGATTTACTATCGCCGCCGAAAGCCCGCGGGCGAGCGCCATGGCAAAGAAAGTTGAATTTATAAGTTCGCGGCAGGGCAGCCCGAACGAGATGTTGGACACTCCGAGCGAGGTGTTGCAGCCCAAACGCCGCCTGATATATTCCATTGAATCGAGCGCGGCTGCCGCGGCGGAACTATCCGCAGACACCGCCATGGCGAGCGTATCGAAAATTATATCTCGCTTTTTTATGCCGTATTCGGCCGCGCGCCTTATTATCTTTTTTGCAACGGCCACCCTGCCCGCGGCGGTTGAAGGTATGCCGCTTTCATCCAGCGTGAGGGCGATGACCGCTCCGCCGTACTTGGCCACGAGGGGAAACACGGCGCGCATCACCTCCTCCTTGCCGTTCACAGAATTTACGAGCGGTTTGCCGTTGTAAACGCGCATTGCCGCCTCCATCGCGGAGGGATCGGACGTATCTATTTGCAGGGGCAGAGCCGTTACCGCCTGTATTTCGCGCACCGTGCGAGCAAGCACGGACGGTTCGTCGAGTTCGGGCAGACCGACGTTTACGTCAAGCACGTGCGCGCCCGCCTGCTCCTGCGCGACGGCCTCGCCGAGGATATAGTCGACATCGCCCGAACGCAGAGCCTCTTTAAGCTTTTTTTTGCCCGTGGGATTGATGCGTTCGCCGATAAGCACGGGGGTATGCCCGAAATACACGGCGTTTGTGTAAGAACTTACCACCGTTGAATTCTTTTGTTTTACCGCCCTTGCGCGGCACCCCGACAGCGCGGCTTTGAGCGCGCGGATATATTCGGGCGCGGTTCCGCAGCATCCCCCCGCCACCCTTGCGCCGAGTTTTACGAGCGAGGCCGTCTGCTCGGCAAACGAGCGGGCGTCGAGCGAGTACTCCGTTTTTCCGTCGACGCACGAGGGCAGGCCGGCGTTGGGCTTCACCGCGACGGGCACGGACGCCGCCGCAAGCATGCGCTTTACGACCCCCTTCATCTGCGCGGGGCCGAGCGAACAGTTTACGCCGAGCGCATCGACGCGCAGGCCTTCGAGCAGGGCGACGGCGGCTTCGGGAGTCGTTCCCGTCATGGTTTTGCCGTCCTCTCCGAACACGAGCGTTACCATAACGGGCAGACCGCAGCACTCCCTTGCCGCAACGACGGCCGCCTTTGCCTCGTATATATCATTCATCGTTTCGATGGCAATGACGTCCGCACCCGCCTTTACGCCCGCGGATATGGTGCGGGAAAACAGCTCTACCGCCCGTTCGAAGGGCAGATCGCCGAGGGGGGACAGCATTTTGCCGAGGGGTCCGACGTCGAGCGCGACGAACGCCCCTCCGCAATTTTTGGCGGCGCGCACGGCGCAGGTTACGCCCGCCCGCACCACCTCTTCGGTACGGTCGCCGAATTTTAGCGCGTTCGCCCCGAATGTATTGGCATATATAACGTCCGCCCCCGCCCTTATATACTCTTCGTGAATGCCCTGTATCACCGAAGGGTGCGAAAGGTTCCACTCTTCGGGCTGTTCTCCGGGAGCAAGCCCCGCGGCCTGCAATAAAGTGCCCATTGCGCCGTCGAGCACGACCATTGAATTTTGCAATTTTTGCGTGAATGTCATATCGCGTTACCGCCGTATTAAAAATTATCCGCGCGGAATGCGCGGAAAGCTTAATCCTTTATGCCCGCTATCGCCGTAACCGACTTCGATGGCGTCATAAAACAGTCGTCCGAAAGAACGACCCCGATATTTTTTGTAACCTGCAAAGCGCGGAATATATCGCGCTGAATATCAAGCGAAAGGTCGCCGAAACCGGGCGAAAACCTGGCCTTTAACGCACCGCGGCGCGTTATGAAGCCATCGTGCAGAAAGTTGCACCAGTCCTCGGCGAGGGCCGCGCCCTGCGCCTGGATGACGGCCGCCCTTGCGGGGGAGAGGCGCGAATATTTGGCTATCGCCCTGTCTATGCCCGCACCCGCCGTGGCCGCAAACAGTACCAGTTTTTTACAGCCCGCAAGGTACTTTTTAAGGTCGCGGCTGGCCGTGAACGCAAAACCGAGGTCGAGTCCGCCCTCGCATTCGCGCACGTCGAAAACTTCGTAAACGGCGCGCAGCTCCTGGACTTGAAGCACCAGCGTTTTGCACTCTTCAAATATGCCGCCGCACTGCTTTGTAAGCGCGGACAGGCCGTTTGCCCCCGCAGTATAGCCTAAATACCGCCAGGCTTCGCGTTCGTTAAAGTCGTTCAGCCTGCCCGTTACCACATTCATACTATACCCTTTAAGTTGGCGCGTATGGCCGAAGCGACGTCGGGCTTGTTCATCGAATACACATGCACCGCCTTTATGCCGTTGGCGTACAGATCGATTATCTGCTCGGTGGCGTAGGCGATGCCCGCCTTTGTCATTGCAACCGGGTCTTCGCCGAATCTGTCGATGATGCGCCTGAAGCGCGCGGGCAGCGTACAGCCCGAAAGCGACATCATGCGCTTTATCTGTTTTGCGTTGGTTACGGGCATTATGCCGGCAATCACCGGCACATATATGCCGGCTTCGCGTATTTTGCAGAGAAACGAATAGAACGCGTCGTTATCGAAAAACATCTGCGAAGTTAAAAAATCGCAGCCCGCGTCCACCTTTAATTTCAGATTGTCTATATCCGAAAACAGCGTGGAACTTTCGGGATGGCCTTCGGGATAACACGCGCCGCCCGTGCAGAAACCGCCGAACTTTTTAATTTCGGCCACGAGCTGGCCGGCATAGGAATAGTCGAGATTGCCCGAAAAATCCTTGGGTATATCGCCGCGCAGGGCGAGAATGTTCTGTATGCCCTTTTCGCGCAGGACGCACAGTTTTTCGTGCACGTCGGCGCGGTTTGACGAGATGCACGAAAGATGGGCCACGGGCGTGACCCCCAGCTTGTTTTGCATGTGTTCGGCAATGCTTACCGAGTACTGCGACGTTCCGCCGCCCGCACCGTATGTTACGCTCATAAAATCGGGCCGAAGGGCCGCGATTGTGTCCACCGCGCCCACCACAGCATCGAAGGCCTCGCCTGTTTTGGGCGGAAACACTTCAAACGACAGCACGGCGCGCTTGGATTGCAGTATTTCTGTTATCTTCATAATATAATTTTATCACATACCGCCCCGTCATACAAGCGTTTTGAGCAAATAGGTGTTCCCGAAAAGCGTGCTATTTATTATCTGTCATTTCGACCGAGCGACAGTGAGTGGAGAAATCTATCAGTAAAGCAAGAAACAAAGTGAGATTTCTCCACGCGTTCGCTACCGCTCACTTAGTCGGAATGACATATTTATTTAAATTAAACGCCTTTCGGGCACTTCGGAGCAAATTCGGGTGCGCAAATTGCCGCCGACCGCCGACGAAAAAATTAAATTGCTCAAACAAACGGGCGGTGCGCCGCAAAATTGCGGCGCACCGCCCGTTTAAGCGTAATTTAAGGTTCTTCGCCGCCGCATTCTATGCGCACGGGGCGGGCGAACTTTTTATTGAAGTCGTACATTTCGCCGCGGTACTTGAACGCGGGAAGAGTGTCAAGCTGCACGTTGTGCAACGCCTTGAATATCGAAGCGTCGACGTCGGGATTGCGCGAACGAAAATCCTTTATGAGTTTTTTTACGTCCTGCCGCGCGGACTGCCCCTGTTGCCCGACCGCAAGGCCTTCGGTGAGCTTGCAGGCGCAGGCGATAAATGTGAGGCCGTTATAGTTTTGCCAGGCCGTTATGTCGTCGTCGAGCACACAGTACAGCGGCCTGATTAGCTGCATGCCCTTGAAGTTGGTTGAACGCAGTTTGGGCATCATGCCCTGTATCTGCCCGCCGAAGAGCATTGACATGAGCGTAGTTTCGATGACGTCCGACTTGTGGTGCCCCAAAGCTATCTTGTTGCAGCCGAGCTGTTTTGCCCTGTCGTAGAGAAATCCCCTGCGCATGCGGGCACAGAGATAGCAGGGATGTTCGCCGCCGATGAGGTCGTTGACGTCGAAAATATCCGACTTATATATGTGCGCGGGAATGCCCAAAAGTTGCAGATTGCTCTTTATAAGCTGTTCGTTTTGGCTGTTATAGCCCGGATCCATCACTATATATTCGGCGTCGAACGGAATATCGGAGTGGCGTTTAAGCTCCTGAACGCACTTGGCGAGCAGCATGGAATCCTTGCCGCCGGAAACGCACACGGCTATTCTGTCGCCCGGCTCTATCAGGTTATACGCCTTGACCGCCTCTAAAAAGCGCGACCATATCCCCTTGCGGAATTTGGTTATGATCGACCGCTCGATTTTTTGCTGTTCGGTTAGTTGCTTGGGCATGATTTTTTCCTTTGAGCCTTAAAATTTCACGGGGCCGCGCCGCCTGCGGCGGCGCGGCCCCGTTTTTAACTTAAATCAGTCTTCGTGTATCTCTTCATCCTCGTCGGGTTCGGGGAACTGCGACTTGTCGTAGGCGATGCCGTGCCTGTCGTAATAGTCCTTTATTGCCGCGCGAATGGCTTCTTCGGCGAGCACGGAGCAGTGCATCTTGTGCGCGGGGAGCCCGTCCAAAGCTTCGGCCACGGCCTTGTTTGTAAGAGTGAGGGCTTCGGAAATGGGTTTGCCCTTTATCATTTCGGTGGCCATAGACGACGAGGCTATCGCGCTGCCGCAGCCGAACGTGTTGAATTTAACGTCGGTTATAACTCCGTCGTTCACCTTGATATATATCTTCATTATATCGCCGCAACGGGCGTTGCCCACCTCGCCTATGCCGTCGGCGTCGTCTATCTTGCCGACGTTGCGGGGATTTGTAAAATGATCCATAACTTTTTCGCTGTA
>CALVWU010000032.1 GCA_944367955.1 uncultured Clostridia bacterium | reverse complement strand
GCCGGCAAAAGCCACGGTTTTGCGCGAGGCTAAGGATAGTTTCATGTGCTCCGCAAAAGCAAATGCGCCCCGCTGTCCGCGGAACAATGTTGTGCCATGTTATAAAGCCCGTTCGCGGAACATGGCAGCGGGGCCACCCCGCCACGACCCAACACAATGTCGGGTGCTATGCGCGGGCGATTTGTTTCAAATAATAAAAGGTTGCTCGGTGAAGCCTGCGCGGCATGGTTATATTATTTGCCGCTATCGCTGTCCGCGGAATAAGGCTGTGCAATGTAGCAACGCCTGTTCGCGGACATTGATGCAACGGAACGTTGCCGGAACACGGCCGCGGCGACACGCCGCACGGCCTGCCGAGATTTGCGTTAATTTAAAATAAATAACGTCGCAAGGGGAATTCATTTCCCCGCAAGCGGACTCAATTTGCGCATACTTGCGCCTCAGCGGGTGAAGCGGGCGCAATTATATTATGCAGGGCGCGTAAAGATTGCGACCGCGAGGGCAGAGCCCTCAACTAACGGCAAGTTGCAGGCGTCGCCAGCCGAAACTTGCGTTAACCTTTTTTCTATCAAGTTTCTATGTCTGATTTACATTCCATTAAAAAGCGAATAGATTCCATTGGCGATACGCGTAAAATAACCAACGCGATGTATCTTATCTCGTCGGCGAAAATGCGCAAGGCCAAGGCCGATCTCGACCGTACCCGTCCATATTTCGAAGCCACAAAGGGCGAGATAAAGCGCATATTCCGCACGGGCGAACTGCCCGAAAGCCGCTATCTCTACCCCATTGACGAAAACGAAAAGATAACGGGTACTTACGCATGCCTTGTGATAACGGGCGATAAGGGTCTTGCGGGGTCGTATAATTACAACGTCATAAAAAAAACGCAGGAGCTTGTCGAACAGCAGGGCAGCGATATAAAGTGGTACGTCGTCGGCGAATACGGCAGGAGATACTTTGCTCAACACGGCATACCCGTGGAGCAATCCTTTTTATACACCGCTCAAAACCCCACAATCGGCAGGGCCAGGGAGATATGCGACATACTGCTTGAAGGTTACACTTCGGGCGCGCTTAAAAAGATATACGTCGCCTACACCGATATGCGCGGAATGACCGACGAAGCGCAGCTTACAAGGCTGATCCCTTTCCACCGCAACCAGTTTGCCGAAAACATGGCCGTGGAAAAGCCCGTAACAAGTCCCTTCGAATACTCGCCATCGCCCGAAGTCGTGTTGGAAAGCATAATGCCGGGCTATCTTTCGGGCTTTATATACAGCGCGCTCGTTGACAGCTTTTGCAGCGAGCAGCATGCCCGCATGGTGGCCATGAAAGCCGCCAACGACAGTGCGGAAGAACTTATATCCACGCTTAAAATCCAGTATAACAGGCTGCGTCAGGCGGCCATAACCCAGGAAATAACCGAAATCGCCGCAGGTGCGCGAGCACGCGGCGTACAGCAAGGAGAACAGCTTTGAATACGGGAAAAATTGTGCGCATATCCGGCCCCGTCGTCGATGTGTCGTTCGACGGCGAACTGCCCAAAATACGCGACGCACTCACCGTCGGCATAGGCGGAAAAACAAACGTAATGGAGGTCGCCTCGCACATCGGCGGCGGCACGGTGCGCTGCATCATGCTCGGCCCGTGCGAAGGTCTTGCCCGCGGAGCGGAAGTAACCGCAACGGGCGACGTAATAAAAACGCCCGTCGGCGAATGTACGCTCGGCAGAATGTTCAACGTCCTCGGCGAACCCATCGACGGCAAGCCCGCTCCCGACGCGCAGGAAAAGTGGGGGATATACCGCCCCGCGCCTTCGTTCGAAGAGCAGTCGCCCGTTGCCGAACTGCTTGAAACGGGCATAAAGGTAATCGACCTCATGGAGCCGTACGCCAAGGGCGGCAAGATAGGTCTGTTCGGCGGCGCGGGCGTGGGCAAAACCGTGCTCATACAGGAACTTATCCACAACGTCGCCATGGAACACGGCGGTTATTCGATATTCACCGGCGTGGGCGAACGCTCGCGCGAAGGCAACGACCTATGGCGCGAAATGGAGGCCAGCGGCGTGGCCGATAAAACCGCGCTCGTCTTCGGCCAGATGAACGAATCGCCCGGCGTGCGCATGCGCGTGGCTCTGACAGGTCTCACCATGGCCGAATACTTCCGCGACGCGCAAAATAAGGACGTGTTGCTGTTCATAGACAACATATTCCGCTTTGTGCAGGCCGGTTCCGAAGTTTCAACGCTGCTCGGCCGCATGCCCTCGGCCGTGGGCTATCAGCCCACCCTCGCCGGCGAAATGGGCGAATTGCAAGAGCGCATAGCCTCAACCACAAACGGTTCGGTAACCAGCGTACAGGCCGTATATGTGCCCGCGGACGACCTGACTGACCCCGCACCCGCAACGGTATTCGCCCATCTCGACGCAACTACCGTTTTAAGCCGTAAAATAGCCGAGCAGGGCATATATCCCGCAGTCGATCCGCTGGAATCCACCTCGCGCGTGCTCGAAGAGGACATCGTGGGCAAGGAGCATTACGAAACCGCCCGCCGCGTTCAGGAAACGCTGCAAAAGTACAGCGAGTTGCAGGATATTATAGCCATTTTGGGCATGGACGAACTTTCGGAATCGGATAAACTTACTGTATACCGGGCGCGTAAAGTGCAAAGATTCCTGTCGCAGCCCTTCCATGTAGCCGAAAAATTCACCGGCGTTCCGGGCGTGTATGTGCCGGTTGCCGAAACGGTAAAGGGCTTTAAGGCCATTCTCGACGGCGAAATGGACGACTATCCCGAAGCCGCTTTCTACAATGTGGGAACGCTTGACGACGTGCGCAAAAAGGCCGGGGAGATCAAGGGGGAAAAGTAAATGAAAACCTTTTCCTTTCATCTCTACGGAGCCGACAGACTGTTTTACGAGGGCGAATGTTTAAGCGTGATAGTTCCCGCGGTAGACGGGCAGTACGGCGTTTTGGCCGACCATGCCAATCTTATCACCGCCATAGTACCCGGCGAACTCACCTTTACCCTGCCTAATGTTTCGCAGCCGCAGACGGTTGCCGTTGCCGGCGGGATAATGAAGGTGGAAGATAACGACGTGCTCGTCCTCGTCGAGTCGGTGCTTCGTCCCGAAGAGATAGACGCCGACAGAGCAAGAAAAGAGGAGGCCGCCGCCCGCGAAGCCCTGCTTCAAAAGCGCGGCCGCGTCGAGTATCGTTCTGCCCAGGCCCAGCTTGCCCGCGCGGTTACAAAGCTTAAAGTGCGTCGCCGCGGCAGCAGTAAGTAAAAAACGAATTCCCCCGCACATATGTCCGTTTTACGCGGTGTGCGGGGCGTAAAAAGCGGCGGGCGAAGACGACTTCGCCCGCCGCGCCGTTTTATAAAAAGAGCGGGCGGGGCAGCGTAGCTGCCCCGCCCGCAGGCGTTTACGCCGCAATATGCGGCGGCAAAATTATTCGATGTCGATAAATTTGCTCTGCAACTGCTTGGGTTGCGACTTGGGTACGCTTACGGTAAGCATGCCGTTGTCGTACTTGGCCTTAATGTCCTCCTGCTTAACGTCGTCGCCCACATAGTAGCTGCGCGAGCAGCTTTCGCTTATCTCCTTTCTTACATAGTGCTTTTTGCCGTCCTCTTCCTTGCTCTGTTTCGACGCGCTTATCGTAAGATAGCCGTTTTCAAGGGCAAGTTTAATCTGGTCTTTGGCATAACCGGGCATTTCCACTTCAAGTTCATACCCGTTTTCGTTCTCCTTTATGTTGGTTCTCAGGTCGCGGCCCTCGTCGTAAAATACGGGGCGGAAGAAGTCGTCGAATGCATCGAACAGGTCGTAGCCGTTATTTCTTTTCTGTAAATAGTTTTTCATAATTATGATCTCCTTAAAGTTGATTTTAAACTTGACGGGGAGTCTTTTTATGGCTTCCTATTTCGTTCACCTTAATTATAACGCCCTTTTTAAATTTTAAAACACAAACATCTACAATTTTTTTTCGCCTGTCCGCGGCAATTGCCCGCGCGCGGCCGTCGATGTTTAAATATTTGCCGCAAAAGTTTGCTTTTTTAAAAAAGCGGTTATATAATATGGTGTAATCAAAAATTCAGGAAGTGCAGAATTATGGTAAAAATCGATATATTTTCGGGTTTCCTCGGCGCGGGCAAAACCACGCTCATCAAAAAACTCATCAAAGAGGCGTATGCGGGCGAAAAGCTTGTGCTCATCGAAAACGAATTCGGCGAAATAGGCGTTGACGGCGGCTTCATGCAGGAGGCCGGCATCGCGGTAAACGAACTCAATTCGGGCTGCATCTGCTGTTCTCTCGTGGGCGACTTTGCCAAGGCCCTTAAACAGGTGGACGAGCAGTATTCGCCCGACCGCATTTTAATAGAACCTTCGGGCGTGGGCAAGCTTTCGGATGTCGCGCGCGCCGTCGAAAGGGCGGGCCTCGCCGATGCAAAGATAAACTCCATGACCACCGTTGTCGACGCAAACAAGTGCAAAATGTACATGAAAAATTTCGGCGAATTCTTCAACGACCAGATAGAGAGCGCGGCCTGCATAGTGTTCAGCCACGTCGATACCGTCTCGCCCGAAAAGCTTGCAAGGGCGGAGGAGCTTGTGCGCGAGCACAACGCAAACGCCACGATAGTCACCACCGACCTCAAAGGTATCGGCGGCGGCGAAATTTTAAGCGCGATGGAACATACTTCCACTCTCGCCGAAGAGCTTGCAAAGCTTGCCCGGCAGACTGCCGAAGATCACCACTGCGAACACGACCACGAACATGAGCATGAACACGGCCACGAACATGAGCATGAACACGGCCACGAACATGAGCATGAACATGAACATGAACACGAACATGAACACGATCACGGCGACGGGTGCTGCTGCGGCCACGACCACGGCCATGAACATCACCATCATCACGCCGACGAGGTGTTCACAAGCTGGGGCGCGGAGACAAGCAAAAAATTTGCAAGGGCAGAGCTCGAAGAAAAGCTGGCAAAGCTTTCAAACGCCGTCTGCTACGGCACGGTGCTGCGCGCAAAGGGCATAGTGCAGGCCGATGACGGCAGCTGGCTGCACTTCGATTATGTCCCCGGCGAAACCGACGTGCGCACGGGTACGCCCCTGTATACGGGCAGGCTGTGCGTGATAGGCAGCAAGCTCGACGAAGAGGAGCTTCAAGAGCTGTTTCTCGGCTGATTGAATACGGCGCGGTCTTCCGCCGCGCGCATACATGAGGAAGGGCGATTATGCAAGACGTAAACGTATTTTTATTTTTGGGCTTTCTGGAATCGGGCAAAACAAAGTTCATTCAGGAAACGCTCGAAGACCCGCGCATGGAAAACGGCGGGCGCACCATGCTGCTCGTGTGCGAGGAGGGCGAAGAGGAGTACGACCCCTCTAAATTCAAGGTTAAAAACGTCGCAGTGGAAGTGCTTGAAGACAAGTCGCAGCTCAACGAATCCAATTTAAGCTATCTCACGCGCAAGCACCGCGCCGAGCGGGTGGTGGTGGAGTACAACGGCTCGTGGATGTTGCAGGACTTCTTCGACGCCATGCCCGAAAGCTGGATAATAAACCAGATGATGACCTTTTTCGACGCCGCCACCTTTTTAAATTACAACAAGAACATGCGCCAGCTCGTGTATGACAAAATATATATGACGCAGATGGTCGTGTTCAACCGTTTCAAGGGCGAAATGCGGCGCGAAGAGTTTCACAAGGTCGTAAGGGGCATCACCCGCCGCGCGGATATAGTGTATGAATACATCGGCGGCAAGGCCGAGTTTGACGATACGATAGACCCCATGCCGTACGACATAAACGCTCCCGTCATAGAGATTGAGGACAGGGATTTCGCTCTCTTTTACCGCGATCTTTCGGAAAATCCCCAAGCTTACCGCGGCAAAACGGTGCGCTTTAAGGGTATGGCGGCCGTATCGAAAAAGGTGCCGCAGGGCTTTGTGGTCATCGGCAGATACATTATGACCTGCTGCGAGGCCGATATTGCATACGACGGGTTCGCACTTAAAACCAACGGACTGGTATCCGACGTCAAAACAAAGGACTGGTTAACCGTTACGGCCAAAGTGAACTATGAATACAACGCCGTATACCGCGGCGAAGGCCCCGTGTTCAGCGCGCAAAAAATCGAACGCGCCGAACCCCTTCCACAAGACCGGTTGGTGGCCACATATTATTGATTGAACGCCTTTTTAAGCGGCATTATCTTTAAAACCCGCCGTTCGGCTTAATTCTATTCGCGCAGCCGCGAACATATTGCGGGCGGCGCGCCTTAAAAGGCGGTAAAGAATAAAAGGCGCGGCTGTTTACGGCCGGCGGGCCGTGCGGGTTTAAAAGCTTTAACTTATTTTGAATAAAATGAGGCGGGGCGCACTTTTGTGCGCCCCGCCTTTGTGAAAGGAGAAGGAGAAAAAAGGAGTTTTTCTCTTCGGGTAATCTTTCATTATGCCGGCATATATGCCGCAATCAATGCGGTTTATGCCGCGTTCGCCGTTATAACGGTCAGGCATTTTTCTTTTTGTTTTTAATGAACGAAACCGTAAGCATAACCGCGCTTGCCGCCGTAAGCACGATGAATACTATCATCACGGCAAGCAGAGTTGCCTGCCACCAGGGCATCGCGGGGATTATCTCAACGTGGCCGGCATTCATCGCGTGGCTGTTGATTATGCTGTAAACGATGTGCTTTGCAGCCAAACGGCATGCGCTGACTATTGCGGGGTCGTCGTCGAGGCCGGCAAGGGTGTCCATGCCCGAACGGTAGCCGTCCCACAGATCCTGCCCGGCAAGCACGCCGAGGCGGTAATCCATATAGTTCGCCATTACCGAGCAGTCGGTTATGGCCGCGCCCTTCATGCCCCATTCGTCACGGAGTATTTCGGTCATAAGGCCGTGATGCGCGCCCGACCAAACTACGCCTATGCGGTTGAACGACGACATAACGCCGAGGCCGCCGCCCTTTGTTATCGAACCTTCGAATCCTTCAAGGTATACTTCGCGTATGGCCTGTTCGTTAGACCATGTGCTTATGCCGTAGCGTCCTTCTTCCTGGTCGTTTAAGGCAAAGTGTTTGGTGAATACGTACACGCCGCGTTCCTGAATGGCTTCAACTTCAACCGCGCATATTTCGCCGCTGAGCCAGCCGTCTTCGGAATAGTATTCAAAGTTGCGGCCCGAATAGGGGGTGCGGTGGATGTTTGCGCCGGGGCCGTAGATACCCGTATACTGGCTTTCGTCTTTGGGTGCGGCGCGCTGGAAGTCTTCGCCTATGCACTTGCCCATTTCGGCAACAAGTTCGCGGTTAAAGGTTGCGGCCATCACGTCTTCGGAGGTGTAAGCCATCGCGCTTTCGCCGCCTAACAGACTTGCGGTAAGACCCTGGGGGCCGTTTTCGTCTTTGGTGCCGGGCAGGTTGATGCTGGGTGCGGCCTGGGTGAGGTGGAAGCCGTCGCCTATCAAAGCGGTCATTTCGCTGTAAGGCAGCTGGTTCAAAAATTCATCCCATGCCTCGTCGTCGTCATAATCCACTTCGCGCATGTCTATCGCGTCGATGTCGCCTTCCGCGCCCTGCGTGGGCAGTTCGGTTGCGTCGGCCCAGTAAAGTTCTTTATATCTCTCTACCAGTGCGGCTCTGCCGCTTTCGCCGTCCTCGTCGTGCGTAAGGCCGTCGGCCCACATCTTGTCCGTCACCGACAGAGTTTTAACCTCCTTGGGGAATGTGCCCTGCCAGTCGCTGCGGGTAAGATAGGTTATCTTTTGATCGGCCGTTCCTTCGTATTTATTCAGGTCGGCGTTGTCGAAGCGGTTGGTTATTTTATTGCCCGTCGCCGAGGAAACGGAATATGTTTCGGTGTCGCGTTCGGGGTTGTTCCACTTGGCGGCAAGTTCCTTTTTGCCCGTGCCGTCGTCGCCTATGCCGCACAGCTTGCTTTCGTCAAGCGCGATGTTGCCGTCGGCGGCCTTGGCGCGTATGATGTTGTTTACGGCGTCGTGGGCGTTTTTGCCGGCAGTGAACCAGTAGTCGCCCGCGTCAAGGATATAAGTTTTCGCGCCGTTGGCGTCGTAAGAGGTAAGATCTTCCTTGTCCACCGTTATATTATATGTAACGGTGCTGCCTGCTGCGATCTCCTTTTTGTCGAAGCCGCACAGTTCCACAGCAGCCTTTTCCACGCCGTTTTCCTTGTCGTAGTCGGTGTAGGGCGAGCTGAAATATATCTGCACGGTGTGTTTTGCGTCGACGTCGCCGGTGTTGGTTACGTTCACCGATACGTCAAACGTCTTGCCGTCCTGCGAGGGCGTCACCGAAAAATCCGAATAATCGAAAGCGGTGTACGAAAGGCCGTAGCCGAAGGGGTACGCCACGTCCGCCGTGTAGTCGTATTCGCCCGCGTTGCCGTTGCCGAACACATAGTCTTCGTATCTCGTTTCATAGTAGCGGTAGCCCACATATATGCCTTCCTGATAGATGACATAATTGCGGTTGGCCTTTTTTACGCCCGCGTCGGTGTTGTTCTGTGCGGTTTCCAAACCGAGTTCGTCGGCGTTGGCATAGGGGAACGCGCCGAAGTTAACCATTGCGGGGGAGGAGTGGTTGTCGTTGAGGAAGGTATCTACTATTCTGCCCGAAGGAACGACGTTGCCTGCCAATATATCGGCAACGGCGTTTATGCCCGTCATGCCCACGTCGCCTATCCACAGCGCGGCGTCGAAGTCATAGTCGGCCAAAAAGTCAAGTTGAAGCGAGTTTGCCGAGTTGAGCAGCAGGATAACCTTTTTAAACGTGCCGTTCTGCTTATAATCCATTATATGCGACAGCATGTCCTGCTCTTCGGCCGAAAGGCGCAGATAGTCGCCTTCGGTGCTGTCGTAATCGCTTACGCCGTTGGCCGTAAAGCATGCTTCGTCGTCGGGCAGATCCGCGCCCTCGCCGCCCGAACGGGCAAGCACCACAAGGGCGACGTCGCCGTAGCTTGCAAACGAGCTTGCAACGCCCGCGTCTTCGTATTCGCTCCAGGGCACTTCGTTAATGCGGTACTGGCCCTGGTTGCCGCCGGTGGTAGAGGCGTTTACGCGCTCGTAGCCCGAAGTTACGTAAAACGTCCAAAGATCCTGGTTTATGCAGCCGTCGCCGAAGCGCGAAGTGAGTGCCGAGTGAAGCGAAACGGCGTTGTCGGCAGACATGCTGCCCGAACCCGTGCCGCCGTACAGCAGGTTTACCGAAGACTGCGAAAAGCAGCTGAACTTTGTGCCCTGCGAAAGGGGAAGCGCGTCGTTCTTGTTGAACAGCAGCGCGGCGCCCTCGCCTTCAATGTCCTCGCACAGCCGCTCTTCGTATTCGGCAAGCGTTGCGTCGTCCATAAGAAGCGGTTCGTATATTATGCGCGCGTCGGGATCCTGGATCTGTTTAAAGTTGGTCGTGTTCAACGCCGCGTTTATCGCCGTGGAAAAGAAGCTTGTAACCGCGTATGCGACAATGGCCACAACCATCAAAACGGCCATGATCGGCGTCAGAATAAGCCAAAGCTTTTTAGAAAAAAGTTTCATTATTCTACTCCTTAAAATTTAGTTGTATGTAAACTCCATATCCGGCATTTTTGCAAAAGGGTAGGGGGATTTTTTTTTATGTTCCCCCTGCAATATATGCCCGTGAATACATTATTCGGCGATGGCCGTCATGGTGTGGTCGGCTTCGTTAAGCTGCCACTTTACGTTCTTAACGCCCGCCCATATGCCCTGCATCGTCTCGTTATCGGGGTTGCAGGTTACGGTAACAACGCCCTGTTCGTCCTTAACGTATGTGCCGTTAAAGGGAACGTTGAATTCGCCCATCTGCGTACTCATCGTGCAGGAGGTGGCGTCTTTTATGGTCAACGTCCACGTCTGGCCGTTGTAAGTGCCGGTGTAAACGTTTTCCTGCACTTCGGGCTCGCCTGCTTCGGCAACGGGTATCTCGGAATACTTGCCCGAAAATTCAAACGTCATTGTGTAGTCGCCGTAGAGTGCGTATTCGTATGTGAACGATACGGTATCGGCGTCGGCGTCAACGGTCACGTCAATTTTTGTTGCGCCTACGGTGACGCTCATGTTGCCTTCGCCGTCGTTTTCATAGGTGCCTTCGGCTATCATGTTGTAACCGTTATATATCAAAAGCTTGCCCTCGTTCTGCACATATACCGTGCCGCCGTTGTCGGAAGTAAGCGTCGTTTCGTTTGCGGGCGGGGTAAAGGTGAGCGCGTTTTCGGTTATGAATTCGTCGGCGTCCTCGTACAGCGCACCCTCGGTGCCCTCGAACTCAACGCCTCTGTCAAACATGTCGACGACGATGGGAATGGTCAGCTCGCAGCTGTATTTGCCGCCTCTGTTGTATGCCATTGCCGTGGTAACGCCCTTCATCGAGCCGTCTTCCTGTTTTACGCCCACTTCAATTGACACGCCTTCAACGCCGTCGCGTTCGGTCTTTTCCCAGGTGCCCACCATAAAGTCGGCCTGATAGTTTTTGTTTTCGGCCGCGGGCGAAGCGTCGTAGGAAAGATAGGAATACTTGTCTATCGAGGCCGTGCCGTCGGAATCGAGTTGCAGCCACAGAGCGCACTGCATGCCGTAGCTCGAAAGGTCGTCATCGTCCATCATGCCGAGGAACTGGTACGCGGGCGTGGTTTCACCGCCGGGTGAGGGGTTCTTCTCGTCATCGTTGTCATCGTTGCCGCAGGCGGCAAAAACGCCGGCGCATGCCGCCGTCGAAACGGCGAGGGTGCAACCCAAAACGGTTGCAAGCCATTTTTTGATTTTCATAAAAATACCTCCGTATGCGGCGCGTCGCGCCGCTCATTTTCCCCGCGGCGCGCACTTGTTTTTTTGCGCCGCGTCGCACAGACATCGGGTAAACCCTTTTCTTCTCCTTCCGTCTGTATCGTCACCGATTATAACGGTGCGGGCGGCGGGTTTCAATAATTGCCGCGCAGTTTTGTAAAAAAGCGGCGCGCACTTTTTTAAGTTCAGCATAAACTTGTCTGCGGGCGGCGCAAACTTGCGCCGCCCGCAGACAATAATTTCAGCCGTTGACAAAATGCCGCGCCGGTGTTATGATAAATATACACGGTGGTGTTTTTTTAAGGCAGGCCTGCCTTATTCGGTTGCTGCGCAACCGAATTTAAACATCTGTATGCAACGGGCGCGGCGCACGGCTTGCCGTTTGCCCGCATGTGCAAAGAGGAGGAGATAAGGTGATATACAAAATTGCGATAGTCGAAGACGACAAACGTCAGGCGGAACAGCTTAAGGGATACCTTTTGCGCTATGCCGCCGAATGCGGCATGAGTTTTGAAGTAAAACTTTTTTCAAACGCCGTGGTATTTTTGGATAATTACGCCGCGGAGCACGACGTCGTGTTCATGGATATAAAGATGCCCTATCTCAACGGCATCGCTGCGGCGCACAAACTGCGCGAACTCGATAAAAACGTGCTGCTGTTTTTTATTACCAGCCTCACGCAGTATGCGGTGCGCGGGTACGAGGTGGACGCGCTGAATTATATAGTAAAGCCCGTCGAGTACGAAGAGTTCGCCTTAAAATTCAAAAAGGCCGTCGACAGACTGCGCGTCCGCGGCGACGCGGAGCTGTTGATAGCCACCGATTCGGGCTATAAAAAGCTTTCGCCGTCATCTATATATTATGTGGAAGTGCGCGGGCATTACTGCACATACCACACCGACGAAGGGGAGTATAAACAGTATCAAACAATAAAATCGGTGTGCGAAAAGCTTGAACCGCAGGGCTTCGCGCGGTGCAATAACTGCTATCTGGTAAATTTAGGGCATGTGGGTGCGGTAGACGGCTTTACCGTTACGGTCAACGGCGACGTGCTGCAAATTTCGCACCCCCGCAAAAAGGAATTTATGGGCAAGCTCGTCGCGCGATTCGGCGGAAAAGGGAGTAACTGAAAATGTGGGTGCTCATCGCTAATTCGCCGCTTGTCGATTATATATACGATATTTATTTGTTCTGCGCCAACTTCGCTCAAACGTGGATATGTGTGCTGATATGCTCGCAGGGGCGCAAAAAGCGCGCTTACTTTATCCTGCGCGTCGCGCTCTGCGTTGCCGCGGGTCTGGCGTTGTGCCTTCCTCTCGCCGTATTGAACTCTCTGCTCGACGGTGCGCCCGGCGTGGCGGTCAGGGTGTTGTGCTTTTTAACCGTTTCGGCCATGGCGTTTGCGGGGCTGGCGGTATGCTATGCCGAAAAACCCACCGAACTGCTGTTCTGCTGGTGTTCGGGAGTGGCCTGCCAGCAGATAAGCACCCGCTTTTACCAGCTTGTGCAAAATTTTTGCGGCATCAACGACAGAATGAATCTCGGCTTTTTTCAAAATGTGCCGCTTTGGTACGATTGGTGCATATACGTAGCCTACTATGTGGTGTTTTACGCTGCGTTCATACTGTTTTTCCGCAAGCGGGAAAGGCTGGAACCCGACAGGCAGACGGCAATCAGCGTGGCGTCGCTTTCGGTTATAACAGTGCTTGTAGTAAACGGATTGGTGTGCGTGGCAAGGCTTTACGAGCACGAAAGCATGGCTCTTAACATGATACTTAAAATCTTTTGCATCATGACGGGCGTGCTTATACTTTTCATGTGCAACGGCATACTTTCGCAAAGCAAAACGCGCAGGGATATGAACATTCTGCGCCACATGTGGAGGCAGGAGCAGTTGCAGTTTGAGCACGCAAAGGCGAGCATCGAGGTGATAAATTCAAAATGCCACGATTTAAAGCACATGTTTTCGCGGTTGGAAAACAAGCTTAACGACACCGAAATTGCCGAACTTAAAGACGCGGTTGAATTTTACGACCGCAACATAAAGACGGGCAACGAGATACTCGACGTAATTTTGTGCGAAAAATCTATGGTGTGCGCAAGGGACGGCATACGCCTCACCTGCATGGCCGACGGCGGGCTTGTAAGCTTTTTAAGTCCCGCGCAAACCTATTCGCTCTTCGGCAACATGATAACCAACGCAATAGAGGCCGTGCAAAATCTTAGCGAAGATAAAAAGCGCGTCATCTCGTTAACCGTGTCGCGGCTGGGCGGCGGCGTCGAAATAGAGTGCGTAAACTATTGCTCGCCCTCGGCCGATGTTTCTTCTACAAGCAAGGCCGAACGCGACAAGCACGGCTACGGTATAAAAAACATGCGCTATATAGTCGAACATTTGGGCGGCGAACTCAGCATATCGCAGTCCGGCGGGGTTTTTACTCTTAAAATAATATTCCCCGTCGTTCCCGCCGCGTCTAAGTAAGCTGCGGGCATATACGGCAAGAATTTTATCGCATCGGCAAAAAGGAAGATTTTTTTGCTTTTCCGAAGACGAAAAACGAGCGCGTTCCGCTTTTATGTAATAATAAAAAAATTCGCCGGCGGGCATTGACTGCCGGGAATATCGGAGTTATAATTGAATAAAAAATACAAGGCGCACATATGCCGTTGAATGCGGCATATGTGCGGCTTAACGCGGATAAAAGATGAAAGACAAGGGACGCAAAGCGGCCCTTGCAGTCGGTTGGCCGCAGCCGATATAACTTGGTGGCGAAGTAAAAATGTGAGAATACGCAGCAGATATTTAAATCCCGGCGAAGTTATTTGTACATCAGTAAAAAAAGTCAAAAGCGTCTTTAAGGATTATAATGCTACATTTTGTTTTGCCGCATTTGCCAAGCGATATAGTCCTGATCCTATTAGATATACTATCGGTAAAAAGTTTGATGGTACAATAATATGCAATGCCGGTATGCAAGGGGTGAGTCCGTTTTCCGAAGATGAGGAGTAAAACATTTATCGGTACGGAAAGTTGAGCAAAACATAATATTGTGAAGCCTAAAAAGGGTATTGCAATTAAAAAATCAAACTTAATGAGGAAAGATTGCTTTAATATTTTAGGTGTATTATGAATGTAAGTAGGATTTTTGATTTCCTTGTAAAGGAATATAAAGTTGGAATATGTCAAAAAGCATTTTGATAATTGCTATGAGGGCAATTGGGCCGTAATTACATATAGCTATTTTAATGAAAGTGGTTGCTTTACAATTTATACTTTGCCTGAGCGGGGTGAACTTGATTTTTTCTACTCACATAAATTTAGCGACAACTTGAACGAATTGTGTCAATCAAGGGTAAATATTCAATCCGTTGGTACTCAAATTTGGCAAAAATCAAAGAAAAAAATTTTTTTTGAATATAGACCTAAACTTGTTTTGCGTACAGCAGCTGAAGTAATTAGGAACAGCATAAAACTATATGGCTGTTTTTTTGGGGTCAAAGTTTAATAAATGATTGAAGAGGGTTAAAGAACTTTTATGGAAGAAGCAAAAGTTTACTCTGAAAAAGTCGTTTTTAAAGAATATGCTTTATCTTATATTAATTAGTTTGTCTTACGTCGCCGTTCCAAACTGGCAGGAAGGTTTAGTTCAGGAATTATAATTGGAGACATTTTATTATTTGCCTGTCTCTTAGTTGCGGTATAGCGACAGTTGAGGAAATTAAAATATATATGGGGATAGCAATATGGACTTCTTAAAAAAAGAAATTTTTTATCCGGTTGATGGTAAATATAATGATAATATAATTAAAGAGCAAAGAGATAATTATGGTAAATATTTGGATTCAATTATAGATGTTTACCCGAAGTCATTAATGAAATTATATTTGTCAGAAAATTGGTTTCATGATTATTGTATTAAAAGTATTTCCATATATGGCAATTACAGATGTTATGGATTAAAAAGTGATAGGGTTTGTTTGGTGCTTTGTTTAAATAATGTGGAAATCACTATGGAATTTTTGGACGTCTCATATCTAAAGTTGTTAAATGAGAATAAGGAAAGTTGTTGGGCGGACAGTATGGGATTTTATAAGAACGTTGACCCCTCAGGGATAGAAGAGATTGTGTTATGCGAATTGGGCGTAGCTAATAATGCGTTCAAATTTGAATTTTTAACAGCTAATTGTGCTGTTTTTGAAGTTAATTTTAAAAGGGTAAAAGTTCAAAAGTTTCATAAGAGATTTTGATGGCGGTTATATATTAAATAATACAAATGGTGTTATAGTAGGCGTAATTATCTTAATTCTTATTTTGCTTTTGATTCCTGGTTCCCAACCTATTTAATAACGGAGAAAATATATGCGAGATGAAGTATTAGTCTTAACCCATGATGTATTTGATGAAAGATTTGATAAAGCAGTCTCAAGTTTGTGGAATGTTACTAGTGGTGTTGATATTTTAACTACTGCCAATTATATTCTTACTCATCATGGACACTTTTATTTCTGTCCAAATGTGAATCTTGAGATTAAATTAAAGTCAATAGAAACAATAAGAAAAAAAATATCAATAAAATACGGTAAAAATGAAATCTATTATATTGAAGACATCGAAAAATTAAAAAAACTAAATCATGATGAGATGGCAGTCGGCAGTTGCTTTATGTTTTGGGGGGATAAGAAGGCAATAGATTTGATGTTAGATAAATCATATATAGAAATCTTTGAATCTCCGGAGCTTCTTAAAATATTAATGCAGTTTTCAGATTTTTTTATTGAAATACATGATAATGAGTGGCAAAG
>CALVWU010000031.1 GCA_944367955.1 uncultured Clostridia bacterium | reverse complement strand
AAAACGCGGCTTGCAACCGCGCTCCGTTGCCGCCGCTCCTATCGCGCAAAAGCCACGGTTTTGCGCGAGGCTAAGGATGATTTTGTGTGCTCCGCAAAAGCAAATGCGCCGTTGCACCCGCCCCCGACTTAATGTCGGGTGCTATGCGCGGGCGATTTGCTTCAAATAATAAAAGGGTGCTCGGCAAAGCCTGCGCGCGCTGCGCGGCATGGTTATATCATTTACAAACCCCGCTGTCCGCGGAATAGTGTTGTAAAATGCAATAACGCTCGTTCGCGGAACGCGGCGGCAGCTTGCCGCTCGCGGAATATGGCAGCGGGGACACCCTGCCGGCCAACTCCGCTTTAAGCAAGGCGCACAGATTGTCATCCTGAGTGTAGCGACCGAAGGGAGCGCAATCGAAGGATCTTGCAGGGTTACAATAGGGTTTGTGTATGGAACGCGGGCATGATTGCATTACAACTACTTTGCGGAAACCTAAGTAGATTCTTCGGCACGCCGCATGCGTGGCGGCTCAGAATGACAGGAGGGCTGTCCGCGCAACGGACAGGATAATGTAGTAACGCCTGTTCGCGGAACCTAATGCAACGGAACGTTGCCGGAATATGGCAGTAGAGACACCCCGCCGCGGGCAAAGGGTTGACAATGCCGCGCGGGGAATGTAAAATATAGTTATGATACTTGTCGATATGCACACTCATTCAACCTATTCCGCCGACGGCGAAAGCCCGCTTGCCGACATGGTGGGTGCGGCCCGTTCGCTCGGTCTTAAATACTTCGGCACGGCCGAACATTTCGACTTCGACTATACCGCGCTCGGCCTTAGATACGAGGACGGCTCTCTGCCGCATACCGACGCCGCGGGCTACTTTTCGGCTGCCCGCGCCCTGCAAGGGCGCAACGGCGGCGGATTCGAATATCTGGCGGGCTGCGAATTCGGCTATACCGATGACGCCGCGGCCTGTGAGCGGTACGTCGCCGTGGTTGCCGAATATTCTCCCGATTTTATTGTCAATTCCGTGCACACCTGCGACGGTGCGGACAGCTGGTATGCAAGCTATTTTAACGGCAGGGACAAGCAGTCGGCCTATTCAAGCTATCTTAAAAGGGTAAAGCGCAGTCTGTCCGCTCCGTACGACTACGATATTGTCGCGCACATAGGCTATGTTTCGCGCAACGCGCCCTACCCCGACCCGAAACTTCGCTACGCCGAATTCAAAGATCTGTACGACGACATACTCAGCGAAATAATAGCGCGCGGAAAGATATTGGAGGTAAACTCCTCTTCGCGCGGGGCGGGCAGCAGTTTTCTGCCCGACGCCGACGTGCTTGCCGCATACCGCGCGCTGGGCGGGCGAAAGGTGTGCTTTGCTTCCGACGCGCACTCGGTCGGCCGCATTGCCCTGAACGGGGCGGAGGCGGCCGCGCTGTTAAAGTCGCTCGGCTTCGAATATCTCACCGTACCCTGCCGCGGCAGACATATCGAGGTTGAAATATAAAATAAACAGGGGTTCTTCAAGTCGGCGGGCGCGCGGCGGGCATGCCGCGCGCCCGCCTATTGCAATTCTTACTGTGTATCCCGTATATTTTGTAAATAAATTGCAATATTTGTTCGCTTTAAAAAATTTTCTGCCCGATTTAAAAGAAAAATGCAATACACTCCTTGATTTTTTGCATTTCTTGTATTATAATTAAAGAGGTTTTAAAAGATAAACCGACTATTAAAAATAAACATTTGGGGGGACATTTTATGAAAAATGTTATCGTAGGGCAGTCAGGCGGCCCCACCGCGGTCATCAATTCCAGTCTGTTGGGCGTGTTCAAAACGGCGCGCGACAGGGGGGCAGACAAGGTTTACGGCATGGTGCACGGCATAAAGGGCCTTTTAGACGGCGACGTGATAGACATGTCGACTCAGGTCAAAAACGACCTCGACATGGATCTTTTAAAAAGAACGCCTTCGTCATTTTTGGGGTCGTGCCGCTATAAGCTGCCCGATATAGAGGGGAACGAGGCGACTTACGAAAAGATATTCAAAATTTTAAAGGAATACGAAATCTTCGCTTTCTTTTATATCGGCGGCAACGACTCGATGGATACGATAGACAAGCTTTCGAAGTACGGCGCAAGGATAGGCAGCCCCATACGCTTTATGGGCTGTCCCAAGACGATAGATAACGACCTTGCCATAACCGACCACACTCCCGGCTACGGCTCGGCGGCAAAATATATTGCCGCTACCACCAAAGAGATAATCCGCGACGGCCTCGTATACGACTATCCCGTCGTTTCGGTGATAGAGGTTATGGGCCGCAACGCGGGCTGGCTTACGGCCGCGGCCGCCCTTGCCAAGGGCGAGGACTGCGAGGGCGTGGATATGATATACCTGCCCGAAAGGGTGTTCGACGTCGACAAATTTTTAAGCGACGTCGGCAAAAAACTGGTAAACAACCGCTCTATTGTAATAGCCGTGTCCGAGGGCGTAAAGGTGGCCGATGGCAGATATGTTTGCGAACTTGCCGACCACGTTGACTATGTGGACGCGTTCGGCCACAAGCAGCTTGCGGGCACCGCCCGCTATCTCGCCGGCAGAGTGGCCGAAAAATACGGCGTCAAAACAAGAGCCATCGAACTTTCGTCGCTTCAACGCTGTGCGGCGCACATCACCTCGCGCATCGACGTTACCGAAGCTTTCAACTCGGCGGGCGCGGCGGTAAAGGCGGCGTTCGAGGGCAAGACGGGCATGGTGGCCTGCTTAAAGCGCGTGTCCGAAGATCCCTACATGTGCATAACAGAGCTTGCCGAAGTTTCAAAAATAGCCAACGTCGAAAAAAAGGTACCCGACGAATGGATAACGCCCGACGGCACCTATGTTACCGCCGAACTCATACACTACATCCGTCCGCTCATCCAGTCCGAAATAACTCCGCTGTGGGTAGACGGACTTCCCCGCCATTTAAGGCTGGAAAGATAGTATTTGGCCGCTTTTCGCGGCAAATTCCTTACGTTGCGCAATATTTAAGGAAATCCTTACATAGAACATTCTCTGTTGTTCATAACTGCAAAGCCGCCCGCGCCGACGCGCGGGCGGCTTTGCCCGTTGCGGGTGAAGGTGCCGGCGGCGTACGCAAAGCGGGCGTATATCGCCGCGGAAGCTTTTGGGATAAGTGCATGCGATTTTGCGATGCGGCGAAGTCGGAACTTTTTGCGCGGCGGCTTTTAAAAGGTTTTACTTGGGGCGGGACTTTGCGTGTACGCGGTTTGAGATGCTTTCGTGTTTCAGCAATGTCCGGGCGAATATCGCCGCGCTCACGCTCCGGGCATCGTCGCCGATTTTTTCTTCCGCAGGCGGCCGGCTGTCTTCTTCCGCAGAGGCCGGCGCACTGTCTTTAACGGCCTCTTCGTCGGTGGCGGAGGGGCAAGACAGGGCGTTAAGCATGTTCAATATATTCAAAAGTGCAAATTTTTCTATAATAATAATCTCCTTTTAATAAATTTTCACCAAAATCAACTTATTTTTTATTGCGTTAAAATTGTATTTAGGGTATAATTATTAGAGCTTTGAAAAGTGCAAACTTTTATGCACGGGCAAAATTAAAGGATTTTAACAATATGCGTAAGACCATCACTAAAATTATATGCGCTGCCGCCGCCGCAATTTCCGTTGCGGGGCTTGCCCTTACTGCGGGCTGCGGCGCGTACACTACCGAAGGCGTTTCGCCCGATACTTACACAACCGTAACCTCCAACGGCGGCTTTGCCGTTCAAACGGACGAGTATGTATACTTTATCAACGGCTACGAACTCAACACCGCCGACAACACCTTCGGCAAGCCCGTAAAGGGTTCTATAATGCGCATCTCCAAAACGGACATGCAAAACCGCAACTATGCCGCCGCGCAAACGGTTGTGCCGGTTGTGGCTTTTTCGGGCCAGCACGAAGCCGGCCTGTATGTGTACGGCGACAGAATATACTATGCCACGCCCTCTACTGCCCGCAACAGCACGGGCGTAGTGCAGAGCTCTAACCTCGAATTCAAGAGCTCTACCCTCGACGGCAAGGAAACGATGAGCGATTACTATTTCCGCTCGACCTCTACCGCGCTCGATTACAGATACGTCGAAGTGGGCGAAACGGTATATCTTCTCTATGCCCAGTCCGAAAGTTTATACGGCGAGGAGACGGCGGTAACCAACATCCACTCCATAAACACTGCCACGGGCGAAGATACGCTGCTTGCCTACGACGCGGCAAGCTATTCTTTCGACGAAAGCGACCCCACCAATCCCTATGTGTACTACACGATGGGCGTAACCTACCGCCTGGGTTCGGCCAACGCGGTCGAAGAGGGGTATAACCAGCTTTACGCAGTCCGCGCCGACGCAACCGAGGCAAAGACTTACGATTTTTCGTACGTTGAGGATTACGACGCCGAAAGCAATCCCCTCTACGTCAACTGCGGCGACCTCGTATACGACGGCATAGGCATGGATTCTTACAACATGCGCTATAACCAGTTCAACTACGGTTACGGCGGCGACGAAAAGTACGCAGTCAACCGCACGGATACCGAATACACCATCGGCCGCTATTCAGACGGAGTGCTCTTCTTCTCGGCGCAGTCCACACTCGATTCGGCCGAGGGTCTG
This sequence comes from uncultured Clostridia bacterium, assembly GCA_944367955.1. Lineage (GTDB taxonomy): Bacteria > Bacillota > Clostridia > Christensenellales > Borkfalkiaceae > Coproplasma. The sequence goes on along the minus strand of CALVWU010000031.1, from coordinate 11,611 downwards.
TACATGCTTGAAAATTCAAAAGTCGATTCCGACGGCGACGGCCGCGTGGACGAAAGCTGGAATGCCATCACCGCCAACGATGCCATAACCGATTATCGTCTTTTGATAGACGGCGACGATACCGAATATAACTTCTATACGGCAAACGGCGTAACATATGCGCTGTTCATCGATGAAAGCGGCCTTTCGCGCTGCACGTTTGAAAACGGCGAACGCACCGATGTAGTGCGTCTTACCGACGGCGGCAAGCCCGACGCTCTGATTGCGATAAGGGAAGAAGTTACCGCAACCGAGGACGGCGAAGGCACCGTAAACCATGTATATGCATACTATTCGCTTACGGGCGGCAACGGCTACACCTTCTGGCGCATAGCCATCGACGGCGAAGCCGATAACTATGCTCCCAACAAGCTGCCCGTTCAGGACGTATATACCTATTCCGAAGTGCGCATTCTCGACCTCGACGCCTACGACAGCTGGTACTTGCCCGAATTCGTGAATAACACCATACTGTTCGCCTCCAAAACGGAGGGCATGAGCGAATATACTTACATCATGGCCTGCGACCTCACTTCTGAGGACGGCGACATGATGTCCAACGCCGAACTCAACGCCTATAACGAACAGTACGAAGCCGTGTCCGAAAAGATAGACGCTTACGACGATGAAACCAACTCCGACGGCACGGCCGCATACGAGCATCTTTCAAGCGCGCTCACCTATGCGTTCTATTCCGGCGACGAGGATTACATCAACGAACTTGTACAGGCGTATATAGATATTGCGGGCGAAGACGAGGAGTATATGTACTCCAAGCGCAGCGTGGAAATTTACCACGAATTTTTCAGCGCGACGGGCGATTGGGCCGACTATGCTTCGCTCAGCCGCAAGGTCGATGGTCAAACGGTGTACGCCAACATGCAAAAGTATTATTACTCGCTCATTGGTAAGATGTCCGAATCGGACTATGACGAGATGATAGACGGCCTGCGCTCGTCGTACATGCAGGATTATCCCGTAGACGATACGACGTGGTGGGACAGCATGGGTCTCGGCTGGCAGATAGTGTTCTGCATCGCAATGTGCGTTGCCGGCCTTGCCGTCATCGGCGGCGTCACGGTGCTCGTCGTCTGGCTTGTCCGCCGCAACAAAAACAAAAAGGTCGAAGGCGGCTCCGCCCGCGCTTACGTCGATATTACCGACGATAAGAACATCGACGTTTACGACGGCGGCGAAAACGAATAATTAAAATGCAAAATGCGCGTCCGCGCGGGTATATCCCCGCACGAACGCGCATTTTTTATCTGCCCGCGCTTCCATCGGTATCCGCTCCTGCAAAACGCGCTTCGATCGCGCGTCCGGTTAAAACACGTTTTCAAGCTTCACCGAGTACGAGCACGGCAGCGACTGCGCCAGCCGCTTTATCACCTCGGTCTTGGCAAGCGCAAGCCCCATATCGCCCTCGCGTATATGCCCGTCGGCCTGGGCAAGGTATAAATCTATCTGCGCTATGTCGTTGTGGGGGATAAATATGTGCAGTTTGCTCTTTTTATCCTCCCACAGCATGCGCAACGCCTCGGCGTCGGCGGCCGTTGCCTCGCCCCCTTCAATCTTGTCGTACAACGCGCTCGCGGCGTCATATACAATGCCGAACTGACTGCTCAAATAGTATTCGGTGAATACAAACAGCGTTGCGCACAGTGCTATCGCCGTAAGCGTGTAAATAATGCTCTTTACCATTTTCCTTCCGTTTCTATGCTGCGTATGCTGTATCTCTTGCCCTTGGGCTGAAAGTATACCCGCCCGTTGCCGTCAACCGTCATAACCGCCACCTGCTTCAGCTTGGTGTTTTCGCCGCTTAAAAAGTTTTTAAGCTTTTCTTCGCTTATGCCGGCTATGCGCATGTTCTCTCTGTCCGGCCTGCCGTCGTCGATTATGAGCACGGGCAGGCTGCCGCACATCTTTTCCCTCGGCAGGGCCGAAAAACTTCCGTTGGCCTCGTACAGGCCGTAATATACGTCGTCCAAATTAAAATATCCCGCCGCGCGCATGCTCTCTATCAAGTCGGATACGTCAAGGTTGTTCTTTTTAAGCTGGCTCATATCCACCCCGTCCTTCGTTATCACAAGCGAGGGCTTGCCGCATATCACGCGTTTCATGGGCCTGAACCACATATCCAGCAGCCACACGGCCTGGTGCAGTATGAATATGGTCACAACCGACACTATGCCGTACATCAGCGGGATCGAGCTGTCGGCCATCGGAATGCAGGCAAGCTCGGCTATAAGCAGGGTTATCACAAATTCAAAGGGCTGCATTTCGCCTATCTGACTCTTGCCCATCAGTCGCATGCACACCAGCAAAGTTAAAAATATTACCGCCGTTCTTATAAAAATCAGGGCCATATACCGCAAGTATGCGCATAAAAGTTTTAAAATATCCTTGCAAACGCGCGCGCGATGTGATATAATGATAAAAAATAGACAAATAAGTGCAGTTGCGTAAAGTGGCGCGGGTCGGACAGCCCGCGCACGAAAGGCGTTTTTGCCTGCGGTAACTGTGCGCGTCCGCTTATCTTCGGGGCGCAAACGCGCTCCGTTTTGTTTTATGGATCAGATCTCTCGCATAATACGGCTCGAAAGGGAGGGCAGCAAGTTCGGGCTCGAACGCATATCCGAACTTCTGCGCCGCGCCGGACATCCCGACGAACGATTAAAAATAGTGCATGTTGCAGGCTCTAACGGCAAGGGCTCGGTGTGCGCCTACATCTCGCAAATTCTGCGCGCGGCCGACAAAAAAACGGGCACGTTCACTTCGCCGCAGGTGTATTGTTACGAGCAAAAATTTTGCATTGACTGCAACATACCCCCGCGCGAACTTGTAAATAAATACCTTTCGGCCGCGTTGAACGCGGCGGAGGGTATGGCTGACGCTCCCACGGCGTTCGAACTTGAAACGTGCGCCGCGCTGTTAATGTTTTCGGGCGAGGGCTGCGAATACGCCGTTATCGAATGCGGGCTGGGCGGCCTTTACGACAGCACCAACGCCGTTGCAAAAAAACAGGTGGCGGCCATAACTTCCATATCGCTCGAACACACCGCCGTGCTCGGCGGTACGATAAGCGACATCTGCCGTCACAAGGGCGGGATAATAAATGATTGTCCCGCCGTGGTGCCTGCAAACCTCTGCGCGGAAGCGGCCGAATACTTTGCCGCCCGCGGCGCGGCGGTTGCGGGACGGAACATGCGCATACTGCGCTCTTCGCTGCGCGGACAGTCGTTCGAGTGCGACGAGGGTACGTTTTGCGTCGGGCTTACCGGGGTCGAACAGGCTTACAACGCGGCTGTTGCGGCGCGTTGCGCCATGCTGCTCGGCATAGACGCCAGCGCGATAGCGCGGGGGCTTAAAAACACGTCGGTGCCCGGCAGGGTGCAGAGAATTGCGTCGGGCGGCAGAATGTATATCCTCGACGGCGCGCACAACCCCGCGGCGTTTTCGCCGCTCGTTCAGGCCCTCGGCAAGATGCGCGGCGGCAAGTCGCTGGTGTTCACATGTCTTTCTGATAAGGACGTGGCTTCGGCGGCGGCACTTATCGGCGGATATTTTAAAGAGGTTATAATAGTTCCCGCGCCCAGCGTGCGCGCGATGGATACGGGCGCGATCGAGCGGGAATTTAAAAAATATTGCAATAATGTGTGTTTGTGCGGCAGTATACCGCAGGCAATGGAGCGGGCCGCCGAAAAAACGGTGGTCGCCTGCGGATCGTTTACGCACTTGTCGGAGGTAAAAGATTGGATAGAGAAAAAGCGATAAAGGCGGTGGAAGACCTGCTGGCCGCCCTCGGCGAAGACGTCGCCCGTCCGGGGCTTGCCGAAACTCCCCGCCGCGTGGCGGATATGTATGCGCAGCTGCTTTCGGGCAGGGACAAAACGGCGAAAGAGGAGCTTTCCAAGACCTTCGACGTGGAGGGCGGCGACATCGTTATAGAAAAGGATATAGCCTTTTCTTCGATGTGCGAACACCATCTGATGCCTTTTTTCGGCAGAATAGCCGTGGCCTATATACCCGATAAAAAGGTGGTGGGGCTTTCAAAGCTGGCGCGGTGCGTAGACGTGTGCGCCGCCCGTCTGCAGTTGCAGGAACAGCTCACGCGGCAAATAGCGCAGGCGGTGATGGAATATCTTTCGCCCAAGGGCGTTTTGGTGTGGTGCGAGGCCGAACATACCTGCATGACCTGCCGCGGAGTTAAAAAGCCGGGCAGCAAGACGGTGACGTACGTCGTGCTGGGCGATTTTCCCGAAGACAAGCGGGCCGAGGTTTTGGCCACAGTAAAGTGATAAATGCGCGCGGCTTCGCAATATGTGCGGGGCAATGCGGCAAATCGAGCGATTATATATGGTAATAAGCGGCAAAACGTTTGCCGGCCGTACTTACGTTATGGCCATAATCAACATAACACCCGATTCCTTCTGGGCCGACAGCCGGGCCATGCGCGACGACGCGCTGTTCGCTGCCGAAAGAGCGATAGGCGAAGGCGCGGCCGTGCTCGATATAGGCGCGCAGTCCACCCGATCGGGATATTCCGAAGTCCCCGCCGAAGAGGAGATTGCAAGGCTTGAATGCGTTCTGCCCGCAATATGCGCCCTGGGCGTGCCCGTTTCGGTGGATACCTATTTTCCCGAAGTGGCCGAATTCGCGTTGCAGGCGGGCGCGGGCATGATAAACGACGTGTGGGGGCTTACGCGCGGCGGCATGGCGGACGTCGTTGCGCGGCACGGCGCGGCCGTGTGCATAATGCACAACTCGGCCGAACGCATTTCGGGCGACGTGTTTCCGCCCGTCGAAAGTTTTTTAAAAAATCAGGCGGAAGTTGCCGTTCGTGCGGGAATATCTGCCGATAAAATATGTTTGGACGGCGGTGTGGGGTTTGCAAAATCCGCCGAGCAGAGTTTGCGGCTTGTCAGGTATTACGACAGGCTCGGCTCGCTCGGTTATCCGCTGCTTTTGGGGTGCAGCCGCAAGTCGCTCTTTGGGGGAAGCGCGCAAGACCGGCTGCCGAAGACCCTTGCGGCAACGCGTTCGGCGGCCGAACGCGGCATACTCTTCGTGCGCGTCCACGACGTAAAAGAAAACTTACAGGAGATAAACAAAGTTTATGAAAATCTTTATCGAAGGCCTTGAAATTTTCGCCGCGCACGGCGTGCTCGAAAGCGAAAAGACCAATCCTCAGCCCTTTATTTTCGACGTATGCATGGACGCCGACCTGGAGGAGGCGGCCGTCTGCGACGACGTAAGCAAAACGGTCAACTATGCCGAAGCCTGCGCCGTTATAAAACAGACGGCAATCGAAAAGCAGTACGACCTTTTGGAAAGCCTCGCCCGCGAGTGCGCCATAACGCTGCTTGAAAAATTTAAAAAACTCGATTCCGTCAGCGTAAAAATAAGCAAACCCAAAGCCCCCGTCGAGGCGCAGTTTACAAATATGGCCGTCGAATACCGCGCCGAACGCAACATCGTGTACCTTTCTGTCGGTTCCAGCCTCGGCGACAGGGAAAGAACGATAAAGTCCGCCCTTGCAAAACTCGACGCCATGCGCGGCATCGAAGTAAAGCGCGTCACCCCCAACATCAGAACCGCGCCCGAAGGCGGAGTTGCCAAAAACGAATTTTTAAATTGCGCGGCCGAAGTGGAGTGCCTGCTCTCGCCCGCCGCCCTGCTCGACAAAATCCACACCGTCGAAAGTCATCTGGGCCGCACCCGCGAAATGCGCTGGGACGACAGAACCATAGATATAGACATTATCTTCTTCGGCGACAAGGTAATAGCGCAAAACGGTTTGGCCGTGCCTCATCCCCTGTATTCGCAGCGCGCCTTCGTTATCGAGCCTTTAAAACAGCTCTGTCCCGAAAAAGTCTGCCCGCTGCTGCATAAAGCCGTAAAGGATATGTAAAGCAAGTGTAATTTTTGTGAAATTGGCGTTCAAATTAAACGAACGCCAATTTTTTATTGTGCAAGTTGCACAAACTTTTTTAAAACGACTATACAAAACGATGTTAATGTGCTATAATTGCACACAGTGGACGCTTAGTGATTTTTGCTTGGTCGGAGTTTTTCCGCGAGGGCGGGAAAACACCGGCTTTCCACATGCGCCCGCGCATAAAGGCGGGTGCGGTCAAACAACGGATAATGTGTTTAAGGAAGTGTTAAAGTTGGAAAAGATTGGCATTATCGATCTCGGATCGAATTCCGCCAGGCTGGTTATCGTAAATCTCTTTGCCGACGGCTACTTTATGGTGGTAGACGAGCTTAAAGAGAGCGTAAGGCTGGGCCAGGACATGGAGCGCGACGGCTTTTTAAAACCCCAGCGGGTGGCGGAAACTGTAAAAACATTGCGAATGTTTAAAAAATTGTGCGACGCAAGCGAGGTCACGCGCATAATAGCCGTGGCTACCGAAGCGGTGCGCCGCGCAAAGAACCAGCGTTCTTTCCTCGATGAAATTCAGGCCAGCTGCGGCATAAAGCTGCGCGTGCTGACCGCCGAGGAAGAAGCTACTTATGTGTATCGCGGCGTCATAAACACCATGGACGTACCCAAGGGCATCATTTTAGAGATCGGCGGGGGGTCTACGAAGATAGTTTACTACAACCGCCGCAACATGCTCAACCATGCAACTCTGCCCTTCGGCGCGGTAACGCTTACCGACCTGTTTTCGGGCGACGGCTTAAAGCCCGAAGCTCAGGCGGCAAAGATGGAAGAGTTTTTCACCGAACAGCTTAAAGGGCTTGAATGGCTTACCCAGCTCGACCCCGAAGTGCGCATGATAGGCGTGGGCGGCTCGTTCCGCAACCTGTTCAAAATAACCAAGCTCGTACACAAGTATCCGCTGGATACTGTGCACAATTTTAACATGCCGGCCGAAGATTTCTTTCCCGTGTACGACATGATAAAGGTGCTTGACTTAGACAAGAAAAAGAAGATAAAGGGCCTTTCGGCCGAAAGAGCAGACATTTTGCCCGCTGCTCTGGCCATAATCAAATCGTTTGTAACTTATATCAACGCGCCCGGTTTCATCATTTCGGGTTCGGGCTTGCGCGAGGGCATCATGTTCAATCAGGCACTGCCCATAACGGTCGAAAAGCCAATAACCGACGTGATGACCTATTCGCTTACGACGCTTGTAAAGTATTACGGCTGCGACGAAAAGCACGTCGAACACGTTGTAAATCTTTCGATACAGCTGTTCAAGCAGCTGCGCGTTCTGCACAAGTTCCCCAGGCAGTACCTTAAAGTGTTAAAAATCGCCGCCATGCTGCACGACTGCGGCATGCGCATAAAGTATTACAACCACCAGCGGCACAGCTGCTACATGATACTCAATTCAACGCTGTACGGCGTCAGCCACAGGGAGATAGTTCTTGCCGCGTTTACGGCCTGCTGCCACAAAAAGGAGGACATAAACGCCTACGACTGGAACCGTTACCGCGACGTATTGCACGACGACGACATCGAAATAGTAAAACGTTTGGGCGTTATGTTGCGCATAGCCGAAAGTTTAGACAGATCCAATTCGGGCACGGTAAAGGGCATCAATTGCGACATCCTCGGCGATTCGGTTATAATGAAGACCGAAGTCGAAGGCGACGCCTCGTTGGAGATACGCGCCGCAATGTCTTCCGGGGCCGAGTTTAAAAAGGCCTTCCGCAAGAATCTTGAAATTTTATAAAATTTTTTGCAACCGCTATCCCCAAAACATTCATTTTGGGGATAATTTTTCGCGGTTATACGGTTCGATATGATCATTCTTGCCAGTGCGTCGCCCCGTCGACGCGAACTTTTAAAACAGGTGGTTTCAGAATTTGCCGTCATTCCCGCCGCGGGCGAGGAGGCGGTAAGCGGCCCGTTTTCGCCCGAAGAGCTCGCCTGCGCCCTCGCCGAAAAAAAGTGCGGCGAAGTGTTCGCCGCGCATCCCGCCGATACGGTTATAGGCTGCGATACGATAGTGGTGTGCGACGGGCTTGTTTTGGGCAAGCCCGAAGACGAAGACGATGCTTTTAGAACGCTTAAAATGCTTTCGGGCAAAACGCACTATGTGATAACAGGCGTGTGCATGCGTCGCGGCGATAAAAAACTTGTTGACTGCTGCAAGACCGAAGTTTTGTTCAACGAACTTTCGGATGAGTTCATACGCGGCTACATAGCGGGCGGTTCGCCCATGGACAAGGCCGGCAGTTACGGCATTCAGGACGAGGGCGTGGTAAAAAAATATTACGGCAGCTACACAAACGTTGTGGGCATGCCCGTACAATTAGTTAAACAAATGCTGGGGGTGATACTCAAATGATAAAGCTTGCCATCGACATAGGTTCGTTTACAACCAAGATATACATGCCCGGCTGCGGCGTCGTGCTTGCCGAAGCGACGTGCGTGGCGGTGGAAGAGGGCGAGGGCTCTGACGAAATTAAGGCTTTGGGCGACAGGGCGCGCGCTCTGTCGGGCAAGGCGGCGCAAAACACGCGCATAATCAATCCCGTCATCGAAGGCGACATAACCTATCCCGACCTTTTGGCCGAATTGGTTTCATACTTTTTGCAGAAGATAGAAATTCCCCGCCGCAAGGCCAAAAACTGCGAGGTGATGTTCATTCTGCCCTGCGGCGCAAAGGAGGGGTTAAAGGAAAAATATCTCGACGTCGCCTACGAATGCGGCATAGGTCGCGTATATTTTACGCAGACGCCCTTTGCCGCCGTGCTCGGACACAACGTCACCCTTTCGGAAACTTCGCCCGTGTTCAGCCTGGATATGGGTTACGGCATTACGAATATCGCCGTCATCTCGCTCGACGGCATCATAGCCGGCCTTTCGGTAAACCTCGGAGGCGGCAACATCGACGTGCATCTCATGGACTACATGGCCGAAAATTTCCGCCTTAAAATAGGCGCGCTCACGGCCGAGCGCATCAAGAATATAGTGGGCAGCCTGCTCGAAGACGACAACAAGCGCGCCGTGGCCGACGGCAGGGATCTCGACAGCGGCACGCCCTCTTCGGCGGCGGTGAACTCTTCGCAGATAGAGGGGGTCATAACGCTGTACGTCGATAAGATATTGGAGTATGTTACGCTTGTGATGTCAAAGCTTCCCGCCGAAGTCGCCTCGGCCGTCATGCACGGCGGCGTTTACCTTTCGGGCGGGCTTGCAAAGCTCGACGGCATGGCCGAATACATCCGTAAAAAACTCGGCATTGCGGTAAATCAAAGCGAAGAACCCTCGCTCTGTTCAGTAATAGGCGGCGGCATGATACTTTCAAGCGAACAGTTGAAGGCCGACCTTGCGGAACTCGGCTGAGATATTGCCCCAAAGATATGTGCCGTTTAACGGCATGAGCCTACACATAAAACCCCGCCCGCGGCGGCTGCCGCGGGCGGGGTTTTATTATTTTTTTTATGCGGCGTCGCGCAAATGCCGCGTCAATCCTTTTTGATTAGCTGCTGAATGATGTTTTCGGGTGCCTGTTCATAGCGGTCGAAAGTTGCCGTAAACTTGCCCCTGCCCTGGGTCATAGAGCGCAGCGCCGTGGCATAGGTCAAAATTTCGGCCTGGGGCGCGTCGGCCGTTATGATTTGCAGGTCGTCCTTTGCGTCCATAACTATTATCCTGCCGCGCCGCTTGGTCAAATCGCCCAAAACGTCGCCCAGATACTGTTCGGGTACGCCTATCCTCATCTTGCATATGGGCTCCAAAATGGTTGGACGGGCGTTTTTCATGCCCTCTTTAAAGGCTATTTCGGCGGCGGCCTTAAATGCGGCCTCGCTGCTGTCCACTTCGTGATAGCTGCCGTCGTACAGCACGGCCTTTATGTTCATGACGGGATACCCCGCAAGCACACCCGTCGAAAGACATTCGTTTATGCCCTTTTCAACGGCGGGTATATACTGTTTGGGAACTGCGCCGCCCACAACCTCTTCGGCGAATTCAAAGGGCTGGTCGCTGGGTTCAAACCGCATTTTGCAGTGTCCGTACTGGCCGTGGCCGCCCGTCTGTTTTTTGTATTTGCCCTCGGCGGTGGCGGTGGCAAGTATGGTTTCGCGGTAGGCTATCTTGGGCGTTTTAAGCACGGCGTCCGCGCCGAACTTCGATTTAAGCTTTTTGCATATTACGTCCAGATGCACTTCGCCCTGGCCGCCTATGAGCGATTCGCCCGTTTCGCCGGCCTTTGTAACAATAAAACTCTTGTCCTCTTCGGCCAGTCTTGCAAGGCCCGAAAATACTTTGTCCTCTGTGCCCTGGGTCTTGGCATATACCGCCATGTACAGCGAAGGGCGGGGGAAGGGTATGGGGTCGAATTTCACCTGCGCGCTCTCTTCGCACAGCGTGTCGCCCGTGCCGGTATTGGCAAGTTTTGCCACCGCGCCTATGTCGCCCGCGGTAAGCTCGTTTACTGCTATCTGCTTTTTGCCCACGGTAACGTACAGCGCGGCAATTCTTTCCGCCGTACCCGTGTTGGGGTTGTAAAGGGTGGTGCCCGCCTTCAATACGCCGCGGTTTACCCTTAAATAATTCAGTTTGCCCACAAAGGGGTCTACCGTGGTTTTAAATACCTGCGCGGCAACTGGCGCGCTCTCTTCGCACTCAACGTTTATTACCTTGCCGGTTGCGACGTCGGTGGCCAATATGTCTCTGCGTTCGGCCGCCTGGGGAACGTATTTAACTATTTCGGTCATCAAATTTATAACGCCGCGGTTGTTCAGCGCGCTGCCCGCCATAACGGGTATAACGTTCATGTTGGCAATGCCCTTGCGTATGCCGTATATCGTGTCCTCGCGCGAAAGTCCGCCCTTTTCAAAGTATTTTTCCAGCAACACGTCGTCGTTTTCGGCCGCCGTTTCTATAAGGGCGTTTTCCATCTGGTCGAGTTCGTCCTTCATGTCGTCGGGAATGGGTATCTCTTCCGCGCCCGTCTGCGAAAATCTGTAAGCCTTTTCGGTGAGCGCGTTTATTATGCCCACCATCTTGCCGTCCTTCATTATGGGCAGCTGAATGGGGGCTATCTTTGCGGGATATGCGGCGCGCAACGCCTCTACCGTGCCGTGATAGTCGGCGTTGTCCTTGTCCATGCCGTTTATAAATATGACCATCGGCTTGTCGCTCTTCATGCAGAGCGAAACGGCCTTTTCGGTTCCCACCGTAACGCCGCCCGTGGGCCCCATTACGATAAGTGCCGCGCCGCAGGCGCGCATGGCTTCGTTCAGCTCGCCTTCAAAGTCCAAAAAGCCGGGTACGTCCAAAAGGTTTATTTTGGTCTCGCGCCAGTATGTATGCATTACCGAAAGGGAAACCGACATCTTTCTTGCGATCTCCTGTTCGTCAAAGTCCGAAACGGTTGTGCCGTTTTCTACTCTGCCCATGCGCGAAATTGTTCTGCCGTTTAAAAGCATGGCCTCGCACAGCGTGGTTTTTCCCTCGCCGCTGTGTCCTATTATTGCGATGTTGCGTATGTCTGTTGCAGATAAAGACATATCATTTCCTCCTTGTCATCATAGTTTTTCAACACTGTATCATCTCTAATTTTGTTACGAGTTTTACTATTACAAATGGGACAAAGTATCCATTCTG
>CALVWU010000030.1 GCA_944367955.1 uncultured Clostridia bacterium | reverse complement strand
GAATTTTATGAATTTCTGTATGTGCAAACAGGGAAGTGTATGCAAACTCTGAAAAACGAAAGGCAAATAGAATTGAAAAAAGGACAGTGCTGCCTGCTTTGTCCTGGCGCAGTTCATCGTATTGAACGCATCGATCATGGCGATGTTATATTGAAAGCAGTTATTCCCGGTGAATTGTTTACTCATGCGCTTTGCGACATTTCACTCCCGAATGAAAATATTATTGTTTTTGACAGAATGTCTCTCTTTGCAGAATACTTGTTTATCAGGCTTCTGAGGGAGAGTTCAATGCACAGCATTTACAATAGAACTGCAATTCAGGCACTTCTGTCTCTTTTACTTTGCGAGCTTGCCCGTGAGCAATCACAAGAAGGATGTCCGCCAGTTCAGTTCTATGGCGATTATTTTCAGACCCAACTAAAACAGGCTTCACTCACACATTTCGCCAGAAAATACGGATATACACCCGCTTACGCAAGCAGATTTGTAAAACAGCAAACGGGTAAAAAGTTTTCGGAGCTACTATCGGAATATCGCTTACAGCGGGCGGCAGAGCTTTTATCTTCTTCGGATATGAGTATCGAGGACATTGCTTTTGAAGTCGGTTATAAAGTGTCGTCCGCATTATATAAGCATTTCAACGCGCATTTCGGAATGACGCCGAACGAATACCGCAACGCTTTGAATAATAGGTAAAGAACGGAAACACATAGGCCAAATTCGGAAATTGCTCTGCGGCCGCGGCAATGGTATAATCGTGTAAAGAGGTGATTTATTATGAAAGTAGAAAGAATCGAAGACTTGCCGCTCACCAAAGAACAGTCTTTGGAATATGCCGGAATCGTCGTCGAACAAAAGTTGGGCGGCAGGGCTTTAAAAATCCGTTATATGGGCGGCGGTTCATTCGGCCGTGCGGTCTCCGTTCAATGTAAAGACGGACAAAAACTGGTCGTTAAGTTTTTGCGGGCAAAGGGTATGATGGAAAAAGAAGCGCACGACCTCAAACTGCTTGCAAAGTACAGCACGATCAGGATACCTGAGGTACTCTTTACGCGGCTTGGCGACGATAAAATTCCCGTGGATTGTTACGGAATGGAACAGATCGAGGGGAAGAGCGCGCTCTTCGCGCTCGGTATGCTGCTCCTCGGCAAAAAACGCAGAAAGGAATTTGCCGAAAAAGTCACTGCGGCATTGCATGCCGTTCATTCAAATAAAAACAATAAGTTCGGCGACACGATGAACGCCGATTGCGATAGCTGGCTCGACTACTATCGTCCTTTTGCCGCAGAGGTATTGAGAAAAGCCGAAGAATATTTTGCGGCAGGAAAGTTGGAAGAAAAAATCATCTTTGCCATGCGTGCGGCTTGGAATAAGTTCGACGTTATATTCTCGGAAGAAGTCAAAGATGCATGCCTTATCCACGGCGACCTCAATGTGGGCAATATCATGGTCGGAAAAGGATATAAAATCACGGGGTTCATCGATCCTCTCAACTCGGCATATGCCGACAGAGAGTACGACTTGTTTCAGTTCGACAATCTGACGGGCAAGCGTTTCTTTTTGCGCGAAACGTATATCGAAAAATACGGTGCAAGCCGTTATTGTATGCAAAAACTTGCCTTTTACGGCCTTTGGAATGAAGTTTACTGCTATATCAAATCGGGCGTTTTGGTTGGCCTGATTATGAATCCGCTCGTAAAGAATATGAACGAGAGGCTTAAAGAGTTATGATCTCTTTGGGGGCGGCTGTCGTTAGGGCGGCTATCAGAGTATATACCTATCCTTACAGAAAAAAATTTGCTTCGTTGTCCCGATCCGTCGCATTGAAAAATAAGGCTTACGAACCTCCGAAAGACTTTGCTTATATCAAAGAAAAGCACGGCGGCGTTCAGGTGGAAAAATTAGTGCCGCCCGAAATTCGTAACGGAATTGTTTTGCAATTCCACGGCGGCGGACACACGGCGTCGATGAACGATATGTACCGAAAGGCGGCTGAGCGGCTGGCGGCAAATTGTAATTGCATTGTTTACAGCATTGACTATCGAACCGGTGCCGGCCTTACATATCCTGCCGTACATGACGAATGCTATACGGCATATAAGGCACTTTGTAAAACCGTATTATCCGACGGCAATTTTGTCGCTTTAGGGGATAGCTTCGGTGCAAATCTGCTTCTTGCCGCCTGTCTCAGGGCAAGAGACGACGGCCTTCCGTTGCCGTCCGCGATCGTCTGTGTTTGTCCTTTCATAGACATGGCGGCTTCCGGAATTTCATACAGGGAAAATTGTTACAAAGATCCCCTTTACGCTATGCCCAGGCACTATTGCTTTGAAAAGTACGAAAAGAATATCCGTCGCATATCGCCGTATTGCGGCAACACGCCTTTAACTTATCCTTATCTCTCGCCGGCGTATGCCGATTTTCGCGGATTTCCTAAAACGCTCATTCAATGCGGAGAGTTGGAAACCTCATTAAGCGACAGTCAAATGCTTTATGACGGGTTATCGAAAAAAGGATGTTCTGCCAAGCTTCATGTTTTTCACGGAATGTGGCACGATTTCATGTATATGTTTCCATGGTTGAAAGAAAGCAGATATGCTTGGTGCGAGATATGCGATTTCGTTCGGGCCGGTTTTACTCGTTAACGGCATTACTGCGTATAAATAGCGGAAAAACATCAGCAGATATAAAAAAGCCCGGCAGGTCAACTTGACCTGCCGGACTTTTCGTGTGTCGGAATGCTCTGTTTTTTTGGTGACGATTTATCCTTTTGGCTTCCCGCGAAAACTGTGCTGCGATAGCCTTTGGCGAAGGGCAAAAAATTCGGAGAGCTATTCCTTCGGCGGCAATAAAAAAACTACCCGAACCCACTGCTGAGCAATAGTGGTGTTCGGATAGTTCCTATTTGGTGACCCTGCCGGGAATCGAACCCGGGATTGAGCCTTGAGAGGGCTCCGTCTTAACCGCTTGACCACAAGGCCGTTATGTTCAATGCTTAATGATTTTATCATAACGGCGCGGTTTTAGCAAGCAAATAAATGTATCATTTCAAATTTTTTTATTAATTTGGCCGATGCAAAAATTTTACTGCCGATATTTTGCGGCGTAGTGGCGGAGGGGGACGGAAAATTTCGTTTGCGTTTGTGCATTTTTACATCGATTCGAATATCATTGTAAGCTGTTTTGCCATTATAGGCATATTGATCACGAACTTGCCTCCTTCGATTACGGTTTTATGCGAGTATACTGCACCCAAAATTCCCATGTCGGCTTTCAGTTCGCGCGTTTTTTTGTCGAACGTATAATTTCCGCGCATTTCACGCACTCCGCCGTCCCGTTTTTTGCAGTTTACTATAAGTTCGCCGTTCGGTGCCAATGTAACGCGCACATACTCATAGTCCGTCAAAAGGTCTTCGCCGTCAAGCGTCGCGCTCTTGCATTCGTAAACGCATGCATAAGGTTTTGTTATGTCTTTTATCGACGCATCCGGATCGACTGCAAAAGCGCAGCAGCACGCTATCAAAATCACCGTTGCCGCGGCGAATATCGCGGCAAAAACTCTTTTACTCTTCATGTGCTTGTTATGGGCAGTTTAAAAAAAATTATTCTGTCGCAAAACGAATTTTTCGCAAAGAAAGGCGGACGGCTGATAAAAAGTTTTATTGCCTCCGCGCTAAAATAATAAAGCCTGCCGTGCGGCAGGCTTTAATGCTATTTCTTACTTTTCTTACAATTCTTACATTGATTCGATGGGCGGCTGTGTTTACGCTTTGCCTATGCAGCCGAATATTTCCATCTTTTCTTTAACGGTGTCTTTAATAGCCTGTGCGCCGGGAGCAAGCAGTTTTCTGGGATCGAATCCCTTGCCCGAAAGGTCTTTGCCCTCTTCAACATACTTTCTTGTCGCTGCCTGGAATGCAAGCTGGCATTCCGTATTCACGTTTATCTTTGCAACGCCGAGCGAAATGGCCTTTTTGATCTGGTCGGTGGGTATGCCCGTGCCGCCGTGGAGAACGAGGGGCATATCGCCCACTTTCTGCTTTACGGCTGCAAGCGTTTCAAACGAAAGCCCCGGCCAGTTTGCGGGGTACTTGCCGTGGATGTTGCCTATGCCTGCGGCAAGCATGGTAACGCCGAGGTCTGCAATCTTTTTGCATTCGTCGGGATCAGCGCATTCGCCCTTGCCTATAACGCCGTCTTCTTCGCCGCCTATCGCGCCCACTTCGGCTTCAAGGCTAAGGCCCAGCTGGTTGCAAACGTGCACAAGCTCGGTGGTCTTTGCCACATTTTCTTCGATGGGGAAGTGCGAACCGTCGAACATTATCGAAGAAAATCCCGCCTTAATGCACTTGTAGCAGCCTTCATAGGTGCCGTGGTCAAGGTGAAGGGCAACGGGCACGGTTATGTTCATTTCTTCTATCATCGACTTTACCATTGCGGCAACGGTTTTAAAGCCTGTCATGTATTTGCCCGCGCCTTCCGAAACGCCCAATATAACGGGTGCCTTCAATTCCTCGGCTGTGGCCAAGATGCTCTTTGTCCACTCAAGGTTGTTGATGTTGAACTGACCTACGGCATATTTGCCTTTAAGGGCCTTTTCAAGCATGTCCTTTGCTGTAACTAATCCCATAAAATACCTCCCGGTAAAAATAAATTTTAAATTGACTGGCGCAGATGCTTTTCGCACCGACATATTAAGTATAATGGTTTTGCGCGCAAATTTCAAGCGCATTTAAAAAATAATTCTCACAAATTTGATGATTTGCCGATATATAATATAAGTTGCATACATATGCCGTTTTTGTTGCATAAATAACGCGGAAAAACTCAAAAATAATTGTTGACTTAAAAAAAGTAATTTGCTATAATAATAGCGACAAAAAAATAAAACATTTTTTAATTCGGAGGATTTACTTACTATGGCAAATGTAAAAGTTGCTATCAATGGTTTCGGTCGTATCGGCCGTCTTGCATTCAGGCAGATGTTCGATGCCGAAGGTTATGAAATCGTAGCTATCAACGACCTCACCAGCCCCAAAATGCTGGCTCATCTTTTGAAGTACGATTCCGCTCAGGGCAAGTATAAGTATGCCGACAGCGTTGTTGCCGGCGAAGACAGCATCACCGTAAACGGCAAGACCATTAAGATCTATGCCGAAAAGGATGCCGCCAACCTTCCCTGGAAGGAAGTGGGCGTAGACGTAGTTCTCGAATGCACGGGCTTCTATACCTCCAAGGAAAAGTCCATGGCCCACATCAACGCAGGTGCCAAAAAGGTTGTAATTTCCGCTCCCGCGGGCAACGATCTTCCCACCGTTGTTTACAGCGTAAACGAAAAGACCTTAAAGCCCAGCGATACCGTTATCTCCGCGGCAAGCTGCACCACCAACTGCCTTGCTCCCATGGCAGACGCGCTCAACAAACTCTGCAAGATCAAAAAGGGTTACATGACCACCATCCACGCATACACCGGCGACCAGATGGTACTCGACGGCCCTCACCGCAAAGGCGATTTAAGAAGAGCAAGGGCGGCAGCCATCAACATCGTTCCCAACTCCACGGGTGCTGCCAAGGCTATCGGCCTTGTTATTCCCGAACTTAAAGGCGTACTCGACGGCTGCGCACAGCGCGTTCCCGTTCCCACCGGTTCGCTTACCCAGCTCATCGCCGTTTGCGAAGGCAAAATCGATGCCGACATGGTAAACGCCGCAATGAAGGCTGCGGCTTCCGCATCTTACGGTTATACCGAAGAAGAGATCGTATCTTCTGACGTTATCGGCATGACCTACGGTTCGCTCTTCGATGCAACCCAAACAAAGTGCATGCCCATCGACGACAACACCACCCTTGTAAAGGTTGTATCTTGGTACGATAACGAAAATTCTTACACTTCCCAGATGGTAAGAACCATTAAGTACTTCGCCGAATTAAAGTAATTTAAATATAAAAATTCAATATCTAAAATTTCTCAAACCAGCAGGCTTTGTCTGCTGGTTTGAGTCGTTTTTAGGGGCAGTATCATTTTTTGAGCTACCTCAAACAGAAATAATAGGAGGTATTACAATGCAATGTCAATACTGCGGGGTCGAAAACCTCGAAAACGCCGTATTCTGCAAAAAATGCGGCAGAAGGCTTGACGGAATGGCAGTATGTCCGTCATGCAAAAACTTAACGCCGGCCGACGGCGAGTTCTGCATCAATTGCGGTGCAAACCGCAATGCTCCTCTGTTTCCCGAAATAGAGAGAACAAAGGGGTATAAGCCCAAGGCAAGGCCCGTTTACGCTTATGCGGAGTCCGGCGAAAACGTCATCGGCTCCGCTTCGTCCGAAGCTTCGTGCGGCGGCCGTATCGATTGCGGAACAGGCGAAAGTTTATCTGCGGACGGCACGGCCGCAAAGAGCAGAATACAGTCAATATTGGAATGGGTGGGGGAAGGCTGCGCCGCGTTTGCCGCTCTCATCGGCATGATATTTGTATTTTTGATAGGTTACGACGTCACTCTCGGCCAGTTGATTGCCGCTTCATACAAAATCGAACCGCAGAATATATTTTATTTCTTCGGCGGGATTTATAAGGATATTTCCGAGGCGTTTGAGGGCGGAACGTACAATGAATTCATGCAGTGGAGCACGAGTATCGGAGCGGCGATCGGCACGATATGTTCGGCCTTTGCCATAATCGTTACGTCTGTGTTCTTTGTGCTCACGGTAATACGCCTTGTGCGCAGACTGATGCATAAAACCGAAAAATCGGCAATGTTTTTAGGCTGTGCAACGGGTGTAGCCTATGTCGTGGGCGCGATACTCTTTTTAATGTGCGTGAATACCAACTGCACCGTAGAGGGAAGTTCTGGGTTAGAAACTTCCAAAGTTGTTCTTTCGGGTGCTACGACCGCGGGATTAACGCTCGGTCTTATAGGTATTATTGCCGCGGCAGCGTGCTCGCTCGTCGTCAAATTCATGCACGGCAACATAATAAATACCATATTTAAGAATGCGGCCGTTCTGGTTGCGGCGGTGCTTGCGCTTATCGCGTTTGCCGTTCTTGCGGGGCAGCCTCTGTATGTGGAACTCGATCGTAGCTATTTCGAACAGTCGTATATGTCAACTCTCACATCGGGCTTGGCAACGTTCTTTATTGTATTCATGACTTATTTCAGCGGATTCTATCGGCCCGACGACGGAGCGACGCCCTACGGCGACGGGTTCGTGTCGTTCTTCAACGGCCAGCTTGCAACAAATATCATAGCACTCGTGCTTGTCGCGGCGTTCTGCGTTCTTGTCGTGCTTGCCGTAAAGCCCCTGTTTGTCAATTCAAAAACAGATTCGGGTCTGCTTTCGGGCATACTCGTCTGCGCCGCAGGGTTCTGTGTGCTGGCCGCGGGCATTGTGTGCATAGTTTCAAACATGTCCGTGGTTTCGTGGCTGACTGAAACCTTGGTCGCCGACTCGTCAAATAGTTATATCAGTTATGGTGTGTCCGCGGTCACGGGCGGAGCGATCGGTGCCATCGTGCTCGGCGTGCTCGTTGCTGTATGCGGCGTGTTGCATATCGTATTCGGCAAAATCATCGCCCGCAGAAATTACGCGCAGGCGTAACGCGCTGTTACATAGAGGAAATCATTTTATATAGATAACTAAAAAAATAAAGGCTTGCATGCAAGCCTTTATTTTTTTGCGCCGGACGGTAGTCCGGTTTAAAACGGATAAAATTTTTACACGTTGAAGCGGAACAGAATGACGTCTCCGTCCTTTACAACGTAATCCTTGCCCTCCGAACGGACTTTGCCCTTTTCGCGCGCGCCGACAAGTCCGCCGCACTCCAAAAGGGTCTGCCAGTCAACCACTTCGGCGCGTATGAATCCGCGCTCGAAGTCGCTGTGTATAACGCCGGCCGCCTGCGGAGCCTTGGTTCCGCGCGTTATCGTCCAGGCTCTCGCTTCTTTTTCGCCCGCGGTAAGAAAGGATATAAGGCCCAAAAGGTGATAACTCTTTCTTATGAGCGCGTTCAGGCCGCTTTCGGCAAGTCCCAGTTCTTCCAAAAACACCGCGCTCTCTTCCGGGGGCATCTGCGCAAGTTCCTCCTCGGTTTTGGCGCATATCACCATAACCTCGCTGCCCTCTTTTTCGGCCAGTTTTTTAACCTGCATAACAAGGGGTATGTCCTCGTCGGGCTTGCCCATGTCGAATTCCGAAATATTTGCGGCATATATCACGGGTTTGGCCGTCAGCAGGAACAAATTGTCCAAAAAAGGTTTTTCCGCTTCGGAACATTCAAAAAGTCTTGCAGGCTTTTCTTCGGCAAGGAATTTTTCCAGTCTTTCCAGCATCGCAAATTCCGCCGCGGCCTCCTTGTTCGAACCGCCCCTCGCGCTGTTGCGTATTCTGTCCTCACGTTTGTTAACGGCCTCTATGTCGGCCAAAATAAGTTCAAGCGTAATTGTGTTTATGTCGTCAACGGGATCTATTTTGCTGCTCACATGCGTAATGTCGGGGTTTTCGAAGCAGCGCACAACATGCACTATGGCGTCGCATTCGCGTATGTGCGAAAGGAATTTGTTGCCCAAACCTTCCCCGTGAGAAGCTCCCTTTACAAGCCCTGCAATATCTACAAATTCAACTATCGCGGGCGTGACCTTTTTACTGTCGTAAAGGGCGGCAAGCTTATCCAGCCTTTCGTCGGGCACGGCAACTACGCCCACGTTGGGTTCGATTGTGCAAAAGGGATAGTTTGCGGCCTCTGCGCCCGCATGGGTTATGGCATTAAAAAGTGTCGATTTGCCAACGTTTGGCAAACCTACGACGCCTAATTTCATATGTCTTCTCCAAAAATAAATTTCGTATATAATTATATTACAAAAATATCCATTTAGCAAACTTTAATTTGCCAAAATTCTTAATCTGTGTTAAAATTCTTAGTGTAAAATAAATTTTTAAAGAGTGCATGTCATGGATTACAAAAAATATATCGCAGATAAAATCAAAGTGGAGGGGGTCGACCGCGAAGAGATAGCTTCGTCCCTCGCCCTTCCGCCCAATTCGCAGATGGGCGACTATGCCCTGCCCTGTTTTAAATTTGCAAAAATTTTGCGCAAAAGTCCCGTCGCCATTGCGCAGCAGCTTGCCGAAGACATCTCTCCCGACGGCGTAATAAGCGAGGTTTCCGCGGTAAACGGATACCTTAACTTTAAAATAAACAAGGCCGGTCTTGCGCGCGACGTGCTTAAAAAGATAGCCGAAGATGGCGCGAAATACGGCTCTTCATCTGTCGGCGCAGGTAAAACGGTGTGCATCGACTATTCCTCGGTTAATATAGCAAAGCCCTTTCACATCGGTCATCTGTCAACCACCGTTCTGGGCAGCGCGCTCTATAAAATATTCAATTTTCTCGGATATAACGCCGTCGGCATAAACCATCTCGGCGATTACGGCACCCAGTTCGGCAAGCTGATAAGCGCGTATAAACGCTGGGGAAACAGAGATGAGGTTCAAAAGGGCGGCATTCATGCCATAAACGACTTATACGTTCGTTTCAACAACGAAGCCGACGAAGAGATGGAAAGGGAGGCCCGCGAATATTTCCGTCTTATCGAAAGCGGCGACAGGGAGGCCAACGAACTCTTCGAGTGGTTCAAGTCGCTCACTCTTGAATATGTTAAAAAAATTTACGACAGGCTCGACGTCCATTTCGACAGCTATGCCGGCGAACGGTTCTATACGGATAAAATGGTGCCGGTGATCGACGAATTGCGCGACAAGGGCCTTTTAAAGGAGAGCGAGGGGGCGCAGATAGTCGATCTTGAACCCTACGGCATGCCGCCTTGCCTGATTTTGCGCTCCGACGGCGCGTCGCTGTATGCCACCCGCGACATCGCCGCAGCCATCTACCGCAAAAATACCTATGATTTTTATAAGTGTCTGTATGTGGTGGCGTATCAGCAGAACCTGCATTTTAAACAGTTCTTCAAGGTGTTGGAACTCATGGGCAAGGAGTGGGCAAAGGATCTTGTGCACGTCGCATACGGCATGGTATCCCTCGAAGACGGCGCAATGTCCACCCGCAAAGGCAAAGTTGTTTGGCTTGAAGACGTAATTGCAAAGTGCGTCGAAAAGGCCTATGCCGTCGTAAGCGAAAAGAATCCCGATCTTGAAAACAAGCAAGAGATAGCCGAAAAAGTCGGCGTCGGCGCGGTGATATTCGGCGCGCTGTACAACAATAAAATCAAAGATATAACCTTTTCGTACGATAAAGTGCTGTCGTTCGAGGGCGAAACAAGCGTATACGTGCAGTACACCTGCGCAAGGGCTTCGTCCGTGCTTGAAAAAGCGGGCGGCGCAAAGTGCGGCTTCCCCGAAGATTTCATTCCCTCCGACGTTGAATTCGAGGTGGTAAAGGCCTTGGCTTCCTTCCCCGAAACTGTTTTGGACGCCGCCGAAAAGTATGAACCCAGCTATATCGCCCGCTATGCGGTGGATCTCGCGCAAAAGTTCAACAAGTTCTATTTCGACTGCAAAATACTCACCGCCGAAGGCGGCGTTAAAGATTTCCGCCTCGCTCTCACATCCGCAACGCTGCGCACGCTTACAAACGCGCTCTCCCTGCTCGGCATAGGCGTTCTCGACAAAATGTAAGTAATTCCTTAAAAGTAAGAATTCGTGCCGCGCGTCTGCGCCGGCAAACACTTAAATAAAATGTATAAGGCCATTATTTTTGATTTGGACGGCACTCTTTTAAATACTTCGCGCGATATATGCAAAACGCTCAATGCGTCCCTTGCAAAATTCGGCTGCCCCGCGGTAACGGTTGAACAAACTCTTTCGTATGTCGGCGACGGGGCAAAAAAACTCATCGAACGCGCGGCTCCGCACAATTTTAAGGAGTTCGACGAGCTGTATGCCGATTATCTTAAAAGGTTTGCCGCCTGCGACAATTCGTTGACTTCGCTGTACCCGTACGAGGCCGAGTTTTTGTCCGCCGCGAAAGGACGGGGTATAAAACTTGCAATTTTAACAAATAAGCCGGCTGACGCCACGGCAAGGGTATACAATATGTATCTTGCCCCGTTTTCGTTCGATGTCGTAGTGGGCAACGATGCGCGTTTCGCCTTAAAGCCCGATCCGTCCGCCGCGCTGCATATCGCAGACGAGCTGAACGTAAGCGCGGGCGACTGTCTGTTTGTGGGCGACGGCGAGGCCGACGCAAAAACGGCGGCAGCCGCGGGCATGGGGCATGTCGCCGCACTGTGGGGATTCCGCACGCGCAGTCAGCTTGCAGCGGCGGGTGCCTCGCGTTTTGCAAACGACTATGCGGAACTCTATAATATCGTGCTTAAAAAATAATTTTTGTTTTCACAAAATTTTTACCTCATTTTTATTGATATTCAATCTTAAATATGTTATAATATAATTACAAATAAATTTAAGGAGTGTCAATTATGAAAAGATGTACCGTATGCGGCGAAATCGTGGCCGACGATGTAGAAGTTTGCCCCGTTTGCAAAGCAAAAACTTTTGTTCCCGTAGAGGAAAAGGCTAAATACGCCTGCGAACACGTCATTGGTGACGGCGTTTGCGACGATAAAGAAATCATGGAAGGCCTTCGCGCCCATTTCACCGGCGAATGCACCGAAGTAGGCATGTACCTTGCAATGTCAAGGGCGGCCGAAAGAGAGGGGTATCCCGAAGTTGCCGAAGCTTTCAAACGCTATGCCTATGAAGAGGCTGAACATGCCGCAAAGTTTGCCGAACTTTTGGGCGAAGTCGTAACACCTTCTACCAAAAAGAATCTCGAACTCCGCGCCGCGGCCGAAGCCGGCGCATGCGAAGGCAAGCTTGCCATCGCAAAAAGAGCAAAGCAGCTCAATCTCGACGCCATCCACGACACCGTTCACGAAATGGCCAAGGACGAGGCTCGCCACGGCGCAGGTTTTGCCGGCCTTTTAAAAAGATATTTCGGCAAATAATTTTAAAGTCGTATATGCAAAAGAGGACAGGCTGTGTTGCCTGTCCTTTTTTGCGCTCTGTTTTTGTAAAAAAATTATAATATCGGTTTAACATGTTCAAATTTTTATAATTTTTTAACATAAATAGTATTTTAAACTATCGGCAAAAAATTTTTCTCCGTTCGCAAAAACTGATACAGGCGTCTGCTATAATGTAATTAACCTGATAATATCGGGTATAGTTTAAGTTTAACGGAGGATAAAAAGTTATGAAGAAAGCATGTGCATTGGCGGTTTCGTGTCTCGGCATAGGTATGACTGTCGCAGCTTTTAGCGGCTGTGCGTCGGAAGAGGAGTTGTTCGCTAAAGCCACCGACAATTTCAATAATTACACCGCTGAAATACATATTGCGTATTCCAACGGCGGCGATGACTACAACGTCGTTTTAATGGTAGACGGAGCCAAGGGCAAACTTGATATTTTGCAGGATGAAGGCGGTGCCGACACAAGGTATTTTAAAGAAGACCGGGGCAGTGTGTTCTCATATTCGGCAGAGGATAAGGAATGGATAAAGTCCAACGCCGGGTCTACGATCGAAGAAGCTACTGCCGAATATAACGGCTATGTATTTTTCTTCCAGAACATATTCTATGACGATTTTGAAAAGCAGGACGATTATCTTGTCGCGGGCGAAAGTGTGTTGAATTCTTTTTCCGAACAGTACGGCATGGATATTTCTTCCGCCCGCGTAAAGCTGGACGGCGATAAATTTGTATCGGGTACCGTTGTGTTGGAATATTTTACAGATGTAAGAATGCAGGTAAATTATACGTTTAAAAATTACGGCGGCACAAAAGTTGATTTGCCTGAATGATTTAACAAATGTTTTTCGATGTGCATACAATATAGTATGCCGAGGGGGAAAACTTTCGGCGCAATTTTACCAAGGATGATCAAAATCATGTGTAATTGCATAAACTATTGCGGCGGATGCGGCCGTGGCCGCGGCGGAAACCGCGGCGGCGCAAGCGGGCAAAGCATATGTTGCATTGCCGCCGTTTTATGTGTGCTCGGCGGTGTCGCGTGTTGCTGCGGCGGACTGTTGCCGCGCGGCGGCAGCTGCTCAAACGATTGCCGCGGCGAATGGCGCGGCTGCAATTCATATTGCGGGTAAAACAAAACATAGCGGGCGCGGCCAAATGGCCGCGCCCGCTTAAAATTGATGCAAGTTTCAGTATTTGACGGCGCAGGCTATTGCAAGCGCGCCCGGCCCTATATGGCATGATACGCTCAGCGAAAGCGGATCTACAAAGGTAAATTCGATGTCGGGGAAAGCCTCTTTTATCTCCTTTTCAAAGATGTCGGCTTCGGCAAAATTGCGCGTATGCGCAATCGAAAGAGTCATTTTTCCGGCCTCGCGCATGGGCTTAAAGCGCGTATCCATGTCGTTTTTCATCGCATTTAGCATGGTGGTTTTTGCGTCGGCAAGTTTTCTTACCTTGGCATACTGGTCAAGCTTTTCGCCCTGTATCTGCAACACGGGCTTAATTCTCAAAAGCGTGCCTATCGCAGCTACGGCGGGGGTCAGCCTGCCGCCCTTTTTAAGGTATTTAAGCGTGTCGACCATGATATAGATGCTCGATTGCATCTTAGTCTGCAAAAGCCAGTCGCGTATCTCCTCGGCGCTCTTGCCGTCTTTTACCATGTTGAGCGCGTCTACGACGCTCTGCCTTTGGGTAATCGAAATTCTTTGATTGTCGATAACGTAAACTTTTCCTGCATATTCGGTTTCGGCAAGATGCGAAAGGGTGCGGCAGGTTTCCGAAAGACCCGACGACATGGGGATATATATTATTTTATCATAGCCCTTTTCGGTCAAAATGCTCGTCCACAGCTGGCCCACGTCGTAAGGGTTGGGCTGCGATGTCGAAACCTGTGCGTCCGATTCCAGCTTTTGATAAAACTGTTCCTGGGTAAGCGAAATATCTTCAAAATATTGTTCGCCGTCTATAAGCACTGGCATGGGTACGACAAAAATGCCCATATCCTTTGCAAGACTCTGCGTAATACCGCTGTTGCTGTCGGTTACAATAGCTATCTTCATAATTACCTCATCATCATAAACGTTTATTGTATTATAAACAGTATACAGCTAAATTGTTGATAAGTCAACGGAATTTGCGGCGCATTCGCCATTTTGCGTCACAATTCGGCAATTACTTCTATCTCCACAAGGCAGCCCTTGGGAATATCTTTAACTGCCACGCAGCTGCGGGCGGGGCGGGAGGTAAAGTGTTTTGCATATACTTCGTTAAAGTCGGCAAAGTCCGCAATATCGGCCAAAAAGCATGTGGTTTTTACAACTTTATCCATCGAAGTCCCAGCCGCCTCCAAAAGTGCTTTAACGTTTTTGCAAACCTGTTCGGTCTGGTCGGTTATGTTTTCGCACTTGATTGTGCCGTCCGAGGGATCGGCGGGTATCTGCCCCGACGCAAAAACAAGGTTGCCGCATATTTTTGCCTGGGAGTAGGGGCCTATCGCCGCCGGCGCGCTGTCTGTCGTTACTGTTTTCATAAAACACCTCGCTGTTTTTAAAGTACTTTAAAGCCGTTTAAGGCAAGTTTTGTCTTGATCTGCCGTATGTGTTCAAAATTTCTGGTTTCAATCTGCAATTTAAGGTAACAGCCGTTCACCGCCGTACCCTCGTTTGTCCTTTCGTGCAGCACGGCGGTAACGTTTCCGCCGCATTCGGCGATTATCTGCGAAACTCCCACAAGCTGGCCGGGTTTATCCATAAGTTCAAGCGTAAGCGAACATTGCCTGCCGCCCATCAGAAGTCCGCGGTTTATCACGCGCGAAAGAATGGTAACGTCGATGTTGCCTCCCGAAATAAGGCAGCACACCTTTTTTCCTTCAATGTCGGGTATTTTATTGAACATTATGGCCGCAAGAGCCACGGCACCCGCGCCCTCGGCTATCATTTTCTGCTTTTCTATAAGCGAAAGTATGGCCGCGCACACCTGATCGTCGCTTACCGCAACCACGCCGTCGAGATATTTCGAGCACATTTTAAAGGTAACGGCTCCGGGTTCCTTTACGGCTATGCCGTCGGCTATCGTGGAAACCGAAGGCAGACACTCTATTTTTTTGTCCGCTATCGAATTCAGCATGGAGGGAGCCCCCGAAGATTGTACGCCGTAAACTTTCACTTTTGGATTCAGCGATTTTATGGCAAATGCCAAACCCGAAGCCAGACCGCCGCCGCCTATGGGAACGACTACCGCGTCAACGTTTTCAAGCTGTTCTATTATTTCAAGCCCTATCGTGGCCTGGCCTGCTATTACGTCTTCGTCGTCGAACGGATGAATAAATGTATATCCGTTCTGCTCTTTAAGCCGTTCGGCTTCGTTGTGCGCGTCGTCGTAAACGCCTGGCACGGCCACGACCTGCGCGCCGTAGCTCTTTGTGGCCTCAACTTTCGAAATCGGTGCGCCGTCCGGCATGCAGATTATCGATTTGATGCCGAATTTCTGCGATGCGAGCGCGACGCCCTGCGCGTGGTTGCCCGCGGAACAGGCGATAACGCCCTTGGCTTTGTCCTTTTCGCTCAACTGCGAAATTTTATAATATGCTCCGCGAACTTTAAACGAGCCCGTCACCTGCAGATTTTCGGTCTTTAAATATACT
Source organism: uncultured Clostridia bacterium (assembly GCA_944367955.1). Lineage (GTDB taxonomy): Bacteria > Bacillota > Clostridia > Christensenellales > Borkfalkiaceae > Coproplasma. Next base: position 2,204 of record CALVWU010000030.1, on the reverse strand, counting down.
TTGCAGCCGCTCTCCTTCGAAATAACGGGTGCATATATCATGTCCGTTTGTCGTATGGCGTCTTTAAGAACGTATTTTGCGTGGTAAACTTTGTCAAGCGTAAGCATAAAAAGTACCTTCTTATACACAAATTTCGTATAATTATACACCAAACAGCTTAGCCTGTCAACAATAGTTTGATTGTTTCGGCAAATAATATGCTCAAAATCGGTTTGTCGGGTGAAAGGGGAGCGCGGTCAATCAGCCTTTCCCGTTAGAATAAATGTTTTGCGCGTCCTTTTTCTTTGCTTTCAGGTCGAGCAGCCACAGCGCAATTGTCAAACCCGTCGTCAGCCCTATTCCAAAAATCAATGCGAAGTTGAATTTCAGCACGAACGACGACAGCAAAACATTTACAAAACCATGGAATAGCATGCAAAGAGGAACGCTTTCAGACCGTTCGTATACGGTGCCCAACCAAAAACAAAGGAATATCCCAAGTGTTGCCTGCATCCAAAAGGGCATCGACTGGTTGGGGTGTCCTTCAATAAACCAAAGCGGTAAATGCCATAACGCCCATATAATTCCGCAGGCGAGTGCGGCAAGAGGGAATGTGATTTTCTTTGACAATACGGGCTGCAAAATGCCGCGCCAACCAAGTTCTTCCTCACCACCGTAAACAAAGGTTGAGCCAAGCAAGGTAATAAAAAAGTTCAATGCCGTCATTTGCGGGTTCCATTCCATTGAAGAAAGACCGAGGGTGAGGGTAACGAGGGCAACAAATAAAAGAAAAAACCATATGCCGTGTTTTTTATACGAAAATAAAAATTTTTTTAAGCAGAGCAAATAATTTTTTCCGCCAATGCAAAACAGTGCGGCAATGGCGGGGCCGAAGTTGCCGATAATGTATATAATGGTCGGCAATATGTCACCGTATGTGAAATCGGTATACGCTACAAGCGCGGCTACGCTCCACCAGCATGTATAAGTTATTGCAAATGTGATTATAAGATACTTTACAACTAATTTTATATTCATATGGATATTATAGCATAGTAAAGGAGCAAAGTCACCCGTATAAGTTTATAAAAAAGAAATAATCCGAACGCTCCGCCGACTAAAATTGCGGATCATACTCGTCTGGCGCAGAGAAGAGGATGCCGCCGAACCCCTCTAAGGGGCCTTTCGGCCGGTCAGCGCGCTTAGTGCGCCTGCACAAACCGACGGAGTTTCTTGTATTCAATAAAGCAAACAGAGCGGACGACTTTTGTCGTCCGCTCTGTTTGGCGCAGATTGGGTGACCTTGTACGAACTCAAAGGGAAAGAAGCAGCAGATCGGGATTGCTCCTCGACCTGCTTTTCGATATTTTCCACATACGACTTGGAAAAGCGTTCCGTGGAGGAGTTATTTGCATTATAGTTTGTTTGAATAAAATATTTTGACTATTCCTTTGTATTATGATATAATTCTACTAATCGTAGAGTTTGCAATATTTTATGGCTACAACTCGACGAATCGTGTAGAAAATAAGTAGGTTTACATTTTCAAGATAGTCTGTTACAATAATATCATCAAATACAGGAGATAATTTTATGGCAGAGCACAGCATTGGTAAAACGATAGCAGAATTACGCAAAGTAAAAGGCTGGACACAGGTAGAGCTTGCGGAACGCTTAAATGTCAGCGATAAGACGATCAGTAAATGGGAAAGTGAAGCAGGCTATCCTGAATTTACGATGCTTCCCCAACTCGCAAATATATTTGATGTGAGCCTTGATTATCTTATGACGGGTAAAAAATCAGAACCTAAAATTATCACCATGTCGAAAGCTGAGTTTTGCGCAAAAACGGATGATATTTCTCTATTGAATGACATTAACTATACGCAAACAGATGAGAATAATAAATGCCTCATCGATTATATCAAACAATATGAAAGTCTGAATGTCTTTGCAGCATTATTTGCAGCGGATAAAAAGGCTTTATCCTCCTTTGATATTTTAACGGCATTAAAATTTTGTTTGTTATCAAACCATGTTGAATTATTAAAAGATATAGGCTTTTGGTTAGAACGTAAAGTGGTATCTTATAGATTCGATTCTCCGGAAGAGATCATGGGGCTTATGCCGATTGGTGCGTTGGAACACTTCGGAAAGAGTCAGGGAAAAGATAAATATGCATGTATACTGCCAGACGAATTTTTTACAATGATTGTAACCGATAC
>CALVWU010000029.1 GCA_944367955.1 uncultured Clostridia bacterium | reverse complement strand
ACGCGCACCGTTTACGGCACGGGCGTCGTAACCGACCGCGCTCCCACGGCCGAGGAGGTGGAAGCTCTGATGTTTGCATGGCGCGTTGTAAAGCACACCAAGTCCAACGCCATCGTCATCGGCAAACAGGGCCGCACCACAGGCATAGGAATGGGTCAGACCAACCGCATCTGGGCCGCACAGCAGGCCATCGCCCACGCCGGCGAAGAGGCAAAGGGTTCGGTAATGGCTTCCGATGCGTTCTTCCCCTTCCCCGACTGCGTTGAAGAGTGCGTAAAGGCGGGCATAACCGCAATAATCCAGCCGGGCGGATCCATACAGGACAAGGCCTCGGTCGAAGCATGCAACGCCGCCGGAATAGCCATGGTGTTCGTCGGCGACAGACACTTCAAACATTGATATTAATACATAAATCGGTTAAATTTATATCGGGTCATATATGAACGTACTTGTAATAGGCAACGGCGGCAGAGAACACGCCATTCTGCTCGCCCTTAAAAAGAGCAAAAAAGTTGATAAATTGTACTGCATGAAGGGCAATGCGGGCACCGCCGAAATTGCGGAAAACGTAAACGTGGATTTTATGGACGCCGAGGCGGTAAAAGCCTTCGCGCTCGCCAATCAGCAGATAGATTATTATGTGGTAACGCCCGACGATCCTCTCGCCGCAGGCATTGTCGACGCACTCGAAAGCATAGGCAAACGCTGCTTCGGCCCCCGCAAAAATGCCGCGATAATAGAGTCGAGCAAAGCTTTTGCCAAGGATCTCATGAAAAAATACTCCATACCGACGGCAAAGAGCGCGACGTTCGATAATTACGGCGACGCGTTGGAGTATGTTCGCGCACAGGGCGCGCCCATCGTGTTAAAGGCCGACGGTCTCGCGCTCGGCAAGGGCGTACTCATTTGCAAGACGTTAAAGGAGGCCGAAGAAGGGTTAAAGGAGATAATGCTCGATAAAACCTTCGGCAAGGCGGGCGAAAAGGTCGTCGTCGAAGAATGCATGCGCGGATTAAAGTACGATCCGGGCGAAGAGGTTTCGGTGCTTGCCTTTACCGACGGCAAAACCATCGTTCCCATGATAACGGCCTGCGACCACAAGCGCGCTCAGGATGGCGACAGGGGCCTGAATACGGGCGGAATGGGCACGTTTTCGCCCTGCCCTTTCTGGACGGACGAGCTTGCTTCGGAAGTATTGAATAATATAATGATACCCACCATGAACGCCATGAACGCCGAGGGCAGAACGTTTAAAGGCTGCCTGTATTTTGGTCTGATGCGCACTCCCGACGGCATGAAGGTGGTGGAGTACAATTCCCGCTTCGGCGATCCCGAAACGCAGGTCGTGCTCCCCATGCTAAAAACCGATCTCATGGAAATTTTTGAAGCGGTTACCGATGAAAGGCTGGCCGACGTCGATATTGAATGGGAGAGCGGCGCGTGCGTGTGCGTAGTGCTTGCAAGCGGCGGTTATCCTCTCGCGTACCGCAAGGGCGAGGAAATAAAAATAGGCGACGTGGGCGACTGCACCGTGATCCATGCGGGCACGGCAATAAAGGACGGCAGGCTCGTAACCAACGGCGGCAGGGTGCTAAACGTGGTTGCCAGGGGCATAGATGTCGAAGAGGCCCGCAAAAAGGCGTATGCCGCAGTTAAAAACATCGGTTGGAAAGGTATGCAGTACCGCACCGACATCGGCGTCAAGTACAGGGAAGGTTGAGATATGATATACAGAATTTTTGTAGAAAAAAAGGATAATTTACAGGCCAAAAAGACGGCGGAAGACATTAAAAATCTGTTAAAGATAGATGTTGCCGACGTGCGCAAGCTCATCAGGTACGATGTGGAAGGCATGACCGAAGAAGAGTTTTCTGCCGCGGTTCCCACAGTATTTTCCGAACCGCCCGTCGATAACATATATTCCGAAGAGGTGCAGTTCGGCGAAGATTATAAAGTGTTCGCCGTGGCATACCTCACCGGTCAGTACGACCAGCGCGCCGACAGCGCGGCTCAGTGCGTTCAGCTGCTCACCCAAAAGGAGCGGCCTTTGATCAAATGCGCCAACGTTTATGCGGTAAAGGGCGTAACCGACGAGCAGCTTTGCGAAATCAAAAAGCACATAATCAACCCTGTCGAAAGCGAAGAGGTGGGGCTTGAAAAGCCGGAGTCTCTCGCGCATGTGGCGGTGGAGGCCGAAGACGTTAAAAACGTCGAGGGCTTTATAGGCATGTCCGACGGGGAGATCGCGGAATATCACGCAAAGATGGGGCTGGCCATGTCCGTGGCCGACCTCGCTTTCGTGCGCGATTATTTCCGTTCCGAAGGACGCGAACCCACCGAAACCGAAATAAAGGTTATAGATACCTACTGGTCGGATCACTGCCGCCACACCACCTTTGCAACAAAGATACGCAAGGTGGAAGTCTGCTCGGATAACCCCAGAATAAACGAAGCGTTGCTTTTATATAAAGATCTCTTCAACGAACTGTATGTCGGCCGCAAGGATAAATATCCCTGCCTTATGGATATAGCCACAATAGCCGTTAAAAAGCTTAAAAAAGAGGGGCTGTTAGACAATCTCGACGAATCCGACGAGATAAACGCCTGCTCCATAAACATAAACGTAACTCTCGACGGCGAAGAGAAAAAATATACCGTAATGTTCAAAAATGAAACGCACAACCACCCCACCGAAATCGAACCTTTCGGCGGTGCGGCTACCTGTCTCGGCGGCGCGATCCGCGACCCCCTTTCGGGCAGGACGTACGTCTTGCAGGCAATGCGCGTTACGGGTTGTGCCGACCCCAACGAGCCTGTCCGCGACACCATGCACGGCAAGCTTCCCCAGCGCGTAATAACCACCACCGCAGCTGCGGGCTTCTCTTCATACGGCAACCAGATAGGTCTTGCCACCGGGCAGGTAGACGAAGTGTACCACCCCGGATACAAAGCCAAGAGGCTTGAAACGGGTTTTGTCGTAGGCGGCGCGGTTTCCGATATGATATACCGTGCCAAGCCCGAAAAGTCGGATGTTGTAATTCTTCTCGGCGGCGAAACGGGGCGTGACGGCTGCGGCGGCGCAACCGGATCTTCCAAGGCTCACGACGAGCAGTCCGTTCAAACCTGCGGAGCCGAGGTTCAGAAGGGCAATGCTCTCACCGAGCGCAAGCTGCAGCGGCTGTTTTTGAACAAAGAGGCCACAAGGCTAATCAAAAAATGCAACGACTTCGGTGCCGGCGGCGTGTCGGTGGCCATCGGCGAACTGGCCGACGGCCTTGTTATCGAGCTTGATAAAGTTCCCAAAAAGTACGAGGGGCTTTCGGGCACTGAACTGGCCATTTCCGAATCGCAGGAGAGAATGGCCGTCGTCGTCGCTCCCGAAAACGTCGAAAAATTCATTGCGCTCGCAGCGGAAGAAAATCTTTCGGCCACGCCCGTGGCTACCGTAACCGACGACAGGCGCATGAAGATGTATCACCGCGGCAGGGCCATCGTCGATATTTCGCGCGACTTCCTCGATACAAACGGCGTAAAGCAGGTCACCGACGCATATATAAGCGATAACGTTACCCGTTTCTTCGATAAGCCTGGCAGGGCTATTGACTTCGAAAGCGCGATAAAATCCACCCTTTCAAGCCTGAACGTCTGCTCTAAAAAGGGCCTTTCCGAAATGTTCGACTCCACGATAGGCGCGCGTTCGGTATACATGCCTTTCGGCGGCAAAAATCAGCTTACGCCCGTCATTGCCATGGCCGCAAAAGTTGTCGGCGGCGAAACGGACGACTGTACCGTGTCAGCCTACGGATATTGTCCCGAACTCATGAGCGATTCGCCTTTCACGGGCGCGGTATATTCTATCGTCGCCTCCGTTGCAAAGGTGGTTGCCGCCGGTGCCGATTATAAGGATATTCGCCTTACTTTACAGGAATTCTTTATGCGTCTGCGCGATGAAAAGGAACGCTGGGGTGTACCTCTCTCCGCGCTCCTCGGCGCGCTTTATACGCAAATACATCTCGGCCTCGGCGCGATAGGCGGCAAGGACTCGATGAGCGGCACGTTCGAACATATCGACGTTCCGCCCACGCTCATCTCGTTCGCGCTTGCTCCCGCAAAAGCTTCGGGGTTGATTACAAACGTGATAGAGGAGGGCGGCCAAAAGCTGTATCTTCTTCCCATGAAGAAGGATGAAAGCAACATTCCCGACTTCGAATATCTTAAAAAGCTCTATTCGGCCGTTCATGAAAACATCAAAAACGGCAATATACATTTCGCCACCGTCGTAGAAAAGGGCGGCGCGGCCGCGGCCGTGGTAAAAAGCTGCCTCGGCAACGGACTCGGCTTTGCTTTCGACGGTGACGGAAGCAAGATTTTCCGCGAAAGCTACGGCGACATAATCGTTTCATGCGACAACATATATGCCTTTGCGGGGATCGATGTGGTATATCTCGGTCAAAGCAACGATATGCCTTTCTTCTCGTGCGACGGCAAGTTCGTGTCGGTAAGAGAGGCTTCCGAAAGCTATACCAAAACATTGAACGATGTCTTCCCCGCCACGGCGCGCGCGGGCGGTTCGCTGCCCTGCTGCGACTATGAAGGCGGCGCAAAGTATACCAACATCTCAACAAAAGCGGCAACGCCTCGCGTATTCATACCCGCTTTCCCCGGAACCAACTGCGAATTGGATACCGCCCGCGCGTTTAAACTGGCGGGTGCCGATCCTCATATCCTCGTAATCAAAAACCGCTCCCCGCAGGACATCGAAGAGAGTGTTCGGGCCATCATAAAAGAGATAGACAGGGCCAACATAATCGCCTTCCCCGGCGGTTTTTCGGGCGGCGACGAGCCTGACGGTTCGGGTAAATTCATTGCAACCACATTCCGCAATCCCGCCGTTGCCGAAAGCGTTATGAAGCTTTTGAACGAACGCGACGGCCTCATACTCGGCATATGCAACGGCTTCCAGGCTTTAATTAAGCTCGGCCTCGTGCCCTACGGAGAAGTCCGTCCGCTCACCGAAGGTTCTCCCACGCTGACATACAACAATATTTCCCGCCATGTATCCACAATGGTAAATATCCGCGTGGCATCCAATCTCAGCCCCTGGCTTTCGGCCTGCAAGGTTGGCGAAGTATACTCCGTGCCGGTTTCCCACGGCGAAGGCAAGGTGGTCGCGCCCGAATCCGAGCTTGAAACCATGCTTTCAAACGGACAGATCGCCACGCAGTATGTCGATCTCGACGGTCGTCCCACGATGTTGAGTCCGTTCAATCCCAACGGCAGCCGCTGGGCGATAGAGGGCATAACCTCGCCCGACGGCAGGATCTTCGGCAAGATGGGACATTCCGAGCGTATAGGCGATAATCTCTATAAAAACGTCCGCGGCAACTACGATATGAAGATATTCGAAAGCGGCGTAAAGTATTTCAAATAATAAGCTGCTGACTAACGGCGCGCGGCGGGGCTATGCCCCCGCCGCGCGTAGCTGTATGCGTTCCAATTGTGTTAATTTTCTTTACAAATACAATATTTTGTGGTAAAATTATATAAAACAGGCGATTGCATGTATATTTTGCAATTGCTGCCCGGGGAGAAATTATGAGGAATTTGACTGTTACGCGCAGAAAGGCGTTTGCCGCATGTCTCGTCGAGGTAAAAATTTACATCGAAGATGAAAACGGCGATACTGAAATAGACGGAATAAAGTGCAGACTGCTCGGAAAGTTAAAGAACAATAAAAGCAAAACCTTTCAGATCGGTACGGGGCGGCTAAAAATTTTCGCGCTGTACGATAAATTGAGCAGGGGCTATTGCTGCGATACATATATTATTCCCGAAGGCGAAGAAGATGTCTGCGTTTCGGGCGTCAGCAAGCTGAACCCGTTTGCGGGCAACCCGTTCTATTTCGACGGAGTGACCGATTCGGAGATGCTTGAAAAGAGAGAAAGCCGAAAGAGGACGGGACTGTATGTGTTCATCGCATGTGTTGCGGTAGGCGCGGTAATCGGTTTGGCGGTAGGCTTCACTTTGCCTATTTTACTTATGTGACAATTTTTAACGATAACGAGGAAACGATATGAAGTGTATTTATTGCGGTTGCGAAGACAGCAAGGTTATAGACAGTCGTTCGGCGGACGAGGGAAGAACTATCCGCCGCAGAAGGGAGTGCGTAAAGTGCGGTAAACGCTTTACCACATACGAAACAATCGAAGATACTCCGGTACTCGTCGTCAAGGCGAATGGCACCAGGCAGGCATTCGATGCCGGCAAAATCAAAAACGGCGTGGTAAAGGCTTGCGAAAAACGTCCCGTTTCCATTGCTCGCATCGACGAACTGGTCGACGGCATCACCAAGCGCGTCTATAATTCCATGGAGCAGGAAATATCTTCAAAGGCCATCGGCGAAATGGTAATGGACGCATTAAAAGATCTCGACGAGGTCGCCTATGTCCGCTATGCAAGCGTATACCGTTCGTTTACCGATATTTCGTCGTTCATGACCGAGCTTCAAAAGATGATGGCAACAAAAAAGGCTTAAAACTTTTTTAATCCGTTCGGTCCTTAACGACGGCATTTAAAAATAAAAGATTTACAAGGCAGTGCAAACTGCCTTGATTTGTGTTTTGATATGGCAAATAATACAAAACGCGTAAGCGTCGGCGGCGTGTATGTCGGCGGCGGCGAAAGCGTAAAGATCCAGTCGATGTGTACAACCAAGACGGCCGACGTTCAAGCGACCGCCTCTCAAATCGCCCGTCTCGAAGAGGCCGGGTGCGAAATCGTGCGCGTTTCCGTACTCGACGAGGAGGACGCCCGCGCGATAAAAAAGATAAAGGACAAAATACATATCCCCCTCGTCGCCGACATTCATTTTTCGCACAAACTTGCAATTTCCGCCATAGAAAACGGCTGCGACAAGGTGCGCATAAACCCCGGCAACATAGGCGGTGACGCGCAGATTCGCGCCGTGGCCGACTGCATAAAGGCGCACCGCATTCCGGTTCGCGTCGGCTCAAACACAGGCAGCATCGAAAAACAGTTTTTGGCCAAGTACGGCAAGAACGAGTTTTCGCTTGTGGAGAGCGCGCTGCACAACGTGGGCGTTCTCGAAAGAGAGGGGGTAAGCGATATAGTTATATCTGTAAAGGCCTCGTCGGTGCCGTTGACGGTAAGGGCGTACACTCTGCTTTCTCAAAGGTGCTCGTATCCGCTGCATATCGGCGTGACCGAGGCGGGAACGCGCGACATGGCTGTGGTAAAGTCGTCAGCCGCGCTCGGCGCGCTGCTTCTGAACGGCATAGGCGACACAATGCGCGTATCCATAACCGACGACCCTGTCGAAGAGGTTTATGCCGCGCGCAGGATACTCCGCGCCGTCGGGCTGGACAGGGATTTCGTAGACGTAATATCCTGCCCCACATGCGGCAGGTGCATGTGGGATTCGATGTCGCTTGCCCAAAAGATCACAAAGCGCGTCGAAGGTATACGCAAGCCCTTAAAAGTGGCCGTGATGGGCTGTGTGGTCAACGGCCCCGGCGAAGCGAGAGACTGCGATATAGGCATAGCCGGTTCCAAGGACGGTTGCGTGATATTCAAAGGCGGCGACATAATAAAAAAAGTGACGGCTGAAGAAGCGGAAGAGGCATTTATTGCCGAGATAGAAAAACTTATAAATGACTGATTTTTTAAAGCAGATACACGCGATACCGCCCTTTTCCACGGCAATCGTTTCGGGCGTAAGCCTGTTCAGGGAGCGGCACAGCGTTAAAATAGATATTGTTACCGAAACGGCGTATACTTCCGAGGACGAAGCGCGGGCGTTGAGTATAGCCCGCGCGTTTGTGCCCGAAGAATTTTCGTGTTCTTTAAACATTGCAAAACTCGCCCCGGACGAAGAGATGATTGCGCGCAGGATCCGCCGTGCAATCGAAGTAAGCAATAAGGCTCTCGCCTGTCTTTTGAACGATGACGATATAACGGTGCGGCGCACCGAAGACGGCTTCGATTTTACCATAGCCGTCATAGCCGATACTCCCGTTTCGGAAAACGTCGTCGAAAACGTCATCGCCGCGCTCAACAAAACATATTGCGGCAAATTTACGGGAAAATGCGTAAAAAGCGAGCGCAAAATAGATAGCATAGAGGTCGAAGAGGAGGGCGAAAACATCGAATACGACATTCCCGTCCGCACTTTCCGCATACACGATTTCTCCTTTCTCGAAGGCGAAGAGGTGCAAAGTTCGGCCGTGTATTTAAGCGACGTAAACTTCGAATCGGAGAACGTTGTGATATGCGGCGAGATACTCGATATAGAAGAGCGTGCCTTTACCCGCAAGTCCGACGGGGCGGAAAAGCCCTATTTTTCGATAACTATCACCGACACGACGGCCAACATGCGCATAACTTATTTTACCCGCAAGGCGACTATCGAAAAAATACGCAAGTTAAAGCCGGGCGACAGCATAGTGTGTACGGGTAAGACCGAAATTTTCCGCGGGGCGGTGCGCTATACCGCGCGCAGAATAGATTTCGGAGGCATTCCCGAAGGATTCGTGCCCGTAAAACAGGCCTCTAAACCCGTGTCCAGGTTTTATACCTCAGTGTCCCCGCAGCCCTTTTCTGATTTCACCCAGGCCGATTTTTTCACCTCCGACGCACTGCCGCAATGCTTAAAGGAAAACACCTTTGTGGTGTTCGACCTTGAAACCACCGGCCTCAATTCTTCGCCGTCGGGCGGAAATATGGACAGAATAATCGAAATAGGCGCGTACAAGATAATCGGCGGCGAAATTAAGGAGATGTTTTCAACGTTCGTAAATCCCGGCAGAAAACTTTCGGAAGAGATAGTCAAGCTTACGGGGATCTCGCAGGATATGGTTGAGGGCGCGCCCGTTTACGAAAAGGTAATGCCCGACTTTTTCAAATTTTGCGCCGGGTCGTATCTCGTCGGGCACAACATCGCGGGGTTCGACTTCAAGTTCGTAGATTATTATTGTGCCAAACTCGGCTATCATCTCGAAAGAAAGATATTCGATACCATTCCGCTCTCGCAGGAGCTGCTGTTTTTGTCGAATTACAAGCTGAACACCGTGGCTGACCACTTCGGTATAACGTTCAACCATCACCGCGCCGCGGACGACGCGCTTGTAACGGCAAAAATCTTCATAGAACTTATAAAATTAAAAAAATCTCTGCCTAAGCCCGTGTAACGCTTGCAAAATCAAATAGTTTGTGTTATAATTTGGCTATACTTAATACTTAGGTTTAAGATATTGAGTGCCTTTACAAGAGGCACTCAATATTGCTGTAAGGGTATTTTGCCCGCGTATCTTCGCACCCGACCAAATGTCGCCGCGCAATGCGGCACGATTTAAAAACTATGGATATAAAACCGTTAAACGAACTTAAAACATTCCTCAAAGGCTATGCCGACCCCATGGGCATCGAAATCGTCGACGTCGAATTTTCTGAAAAGAACAACGCGCTTACCGTATTCATCGAAACGCAGAACGGCGTCGATCTCGATACCTGCGAAGCTTTTCACAACGCAATAATGGATCCCATCGACGAATTCGATCCCACCTATGACAGACCGTACACGTTAAACGTGTCCAGTCCCGGCCTTGACAGGCCGTTTAAAACGCCCCGCGATTTCGAACGCAATCTGGGCAAAGAGATCGAAGCAAAGCTGTTCGCTCCCATTAAGGGCAAAAAACTTATCGAGGGCGTTTTGGCGGCTTTCGACGAAAATACCGTAACCGTAAACACGGCGGAAGGGGAGCTTAAAATTCCCCGCAACCGCATAGCCAAGATACACAAGGCAATAAAATTCGACTAACTTCATAAAATACACAACGTTTTCAGGAGATTAAAAAAATGAAAGAAGATTTTTTCGCGGCACTTGCAGACCTCGAAAAGGAAAAGGGAATTCCTCAGCAGGTATTTTTGGACGCGCTTCAAAACGCGCTCATATCCGCATGTAAAAAGCAGGGTACGGCGGGCACTGTTGAAATGAAACTTCTGCCCGAAAAGGGTACCATCGAATTTTACACGGTCAGGGAGATTGTGGAGGAAGTCGAGGACAGAGAAACGCAGATCTCGCTCGAAGACGCAAAGAATATCAAAAAGAGTTGCAAGCTCGGCGATTTTGTAAAGGAAAAGTTCATACCCAAGGATTTTTCGCGCATCGCCGCGCAGACGGCCAAACAGGTCATCATGCAAAAGATACACGAAACCGAGCGCGACGCCGCCATGAGCGAATTTTCGGGCAAAGAGGGCGAACTGCTTGTGGGCACCGTGCGTAAAACCGATATGCGCAACGTATACGTTGAACTGGGCAAAGGTCAGATAGAGGGCGTCATGCTTCCCTCCGACCAGGTTCCCGGCGAAACATACAACGTAAACGACAAAATTAAAGTGTTTGTAAAGCGCGTAAGAAGCGGATTCAAGGGGGCGCAGGTCATGATAAGCCGTTCGTCGGCCGGGCTGGTGCGCAAACTCTTTGAAGAGGAAGTTCCCGAAATAAAGCAGGGCACGGTGGTAATCAAAGCCATCAGCCGCGAGGCCGGCGCGAGAACGAAGATGGCTATTTGGTCGGAAGATCCCCGCGTCGACGCCATCGGCGCGTGCGTAGGCAACAAGGGCGCAAGGGTAAACGCCGTCGTCGAAGAGTTGCACGGCGAAAAGATAGACATCATTCCCTGGAGCGAAAATCCCCTCGAATTCATTGCAAAGGCCCTTTCGCCCGCAAAGGTGATCTCTGTCACCCAGCTCGAAGGCGAAAAGACGGCTATGGCCGTGGTGCCAGACGACAAACTTTCGCTTGCAATAGGTAAAGATGGTCAAAACGCCCGCCTTGCAGTAAGACTTACGGGTTGGAAGATAGACGTAAAGAGTCAGTCGGCCGCACAAAAGCTCGGAATAGGTTCGGGCGAAAACGAAGAACAGGAAGGGCAAGATGCCTAAAACAAAAAAAATACCGTTAAGGCAGTGTATCGCCTGCCGCGAGCTTAAACCTAAAAAGGAGATGCTGCGCATCGTCCGCACGGGCGAAGGTAAAGTGTTTATCGACTTTTCGGGAAAGGCGGCCGGCAGAGGCGCGTATATCTGTAATGACGAAAACTGCATCAAAAAGCTTAAAAAGCAAAAACTTATCAACAAAGTATTTGGCTGCGAGGTGAGCGACGACGTGTATGCCGCCATCGAGGAGGAGTACTTTGGCAAAAGATAAGATAAGCACGTTTTTGGGCTTCTGCATACGGGCGCGCAAAATTGTTTTCGGTGCCGGCTCGGTAGAAGTGCAGCGCGGCGGCGTGTATCTCGTCGTCGTATGTTCTACGGCTGCGCCCAACACATTCAAAGCGGCCGTAAAATTCAGCGGGCGTTTTAAGTGCCCCCTTATGATATGCAGGTGCGGGCTGGAAGAGGCCGTGCACAGACCCGGCTGCAAAATCGCGGCCGTAAAGGATAAAAATCTGGCGGATGCGATAATTGCAAACGCCTGTGAAGAATATGAAATTTATGCCGGAGGCGTACAAGGTTAAATTATGGCAAATAAGTATGTGAACATCGAATCACTCGGAAAAATTTTGTCGGGCGGCAAACTCAGCGAGCTCGGCAAAAAGGTGTCTTCCGCAGATAAAAGCGTTCAGGACATCTTAAAAAGGCTTTCCGAACTCGACAGCGCACAGACGGCTAAGAGGCTGGAAGAGGAACAGCGCGCGGCTCAGGAAAAGAAGGCGGCGGAAGAACGGCAAAAGGCCGCCGAACGCGAAGCCGAGCTTGCCGTGCAGACCGATAAGGCTGCAAAAGCCGCGGCCGAAAAAGAGGCGGAAACAAAAAGCGCATCCGCGCCTCAGCCCGCGCAGGTCAACGCCGAGGCAGAGCCCAAGGCTCCCAAGCAGGAAAAGCCCGCTCAGCCTGTCGCTCAACAGGTTAAACCCGCCAAGCCTGCGGCAAATCCAGCCAATACGCCCGTAAAGGCCGATCAGCCCCGTTCAACAAGAACCGGGGCGGCAAAGCCTGCCGCCGGCAAAACATTTGTCAATTCAGACAGCACCCGTCAGCGCGGCGAACGCCCCGCAAGACCTCAGCAGGGTGCGCGTCCCGCGTCGCCCGCCAGACCCCAGCAGGGCGGACGTCCCGCGTCAACGGCTGCGGCGGCGCAGGCAAAGCCCGCGGCGGCAAAGAATTTCGGCCCCGATAAAAAGAAGGGCGGTTATGAAAAAACATATGTCGAAAAGGAGCGCAGAGCACCTTCGAAGCGTTCGCTCGCAAAACAGCAGGGGCCTACCGTCGCAGATTTCGACGAGGATAAGAGCGGTTACAGAAAGCTGCGCGTAAAAAAGGATAAAAAACAGCAGACCGCGCAGACCGTCAAGATAGATCACGCCGTGGTCACCACCGACGAAATACCTTTAAAGGTTCTGTCCGAAAAGCTCGGCATCACTGCGGTGGAGATAACAAAAAAGCTCTTTAAAGAGGGCATAATGAAGACTGTAAACGAAAGCATCGATTACGACACGGCCGCCCTCATTGCCGCCGGAATGGGCATAGAGCTTGAATACAAGCCCGAAAAGACGGCCGAAGAGATACTTTCCGAAAAGCAGGCCGATACCGTGGAAGAGATCGAAAGCCTTGTTCCGCGCGCACCCGTCGTAACGGTTATGGGTCATGTAGACCACGGCAAAACTTCGCTTTTGGACTATATACGCCGCGCGCACGTCGCGTCCGGCGAAGCGGGCGGCATAACCCAGCATATAGGCGCGTATTCGGTAGACGTAAACGGCAAGAGCATAACGTTTATCGATACCCCCGGTCACGAGGCGTTCACGGCAATGCGCGCCCGCGGCGCTCAGGTTACGGATATTGTAATACTCGTAGTTGCGGCCGACGACGGCATAATGCCCCAGACGATAGAGGCTATAAACCATGCAAAGGCCGCAGGCGTATCTATAATAGTCGCCATAAATAAAATGGATAAACCGGGTGCCGATCCCGAAAAGGTAAAGCAACAGCTTACCACTTACGAACTCGTACCCGAAGAGTGGGGCGGCGATACTCCCGTCTGTCAAATCTCCTGCAAGACGGGGCAGGGCGTCGAAGGTCTGCTTGAAACCGTGCTTCTCGTCGCCGAAATGAAAGAACTTTTGGCCAATCCTTCAAGGGAGGCGCGCGGTGCAGTCATCGAAGCGCAGCTCGATAAAGGCAAAGGCCCCGTTGCAACCGTTCTCGTTCAAAACGGAACGCTGCACACGGGCGATAATATAATCTCCGGTACCGTGACGGGCAGAGTCCGCGCCATGATAGATGACAAGGGCAGAACGGTAAAGGCCGCCGGCCCTTCGTCGGCGGTGTTCGTGCTCGGCTTCGAACAGGTTCCCAATGCGGGCGACAGCATGTTCGCCGTTTCGCAGGAACTAATGAAGTCGGTAATCGACGAAAGAAAGCGCAAGGCCTCCGACGCCATGGTAAAGGCGGCTGCCAAGATTTCCCTCGACGATGTGTTCGGCAAGATTGCCGAAGGCAACATGAAGACGTTGAACCTCATTGTCAAGGGCGATGTTCAAGGTTCGGTCGAAGCCGTAAAGCAGTCCGTCGTTAAGCTTTCAAACGAGGAAGTGCAGGTAAAGGTCATCCACAGCGGTGCGGGCGCGATAACCGAATCGGACGTAATGCTTGCCGATTCGTCAAACGCCATAATCCTCGGTTTTAACGTTCGTCCCGACACAAAGGCGAAAGCCACCGCCGAGCGCAGCAAAGTGGATATACGTCTTTACCGCATCATCTACGATCTGCTCGACGACGTTGAAGCCGCGCTCAAAGGCATGCTCGCTCCCAAGTATCAGGAAGTTTACCTCGGCAAATGCGAAGTCCGCCAGACCTTCAAAATAACGGGCGTAGGCAACATCGCCGGCTGCTATGTAAAGGAAGGCAAGATAGTCCGCGGCGGCAAGCTCAGGATATACCGCGACGACGTTCTCATCGTCGAAGGCAACGTTCAGCAACTTAAACGTTTTAAAGACGACGTAAAGGAAGTAAATTACGGCTACGAGTGCGGCTGCGCCATCGAAGGTTTCAACGACATCCGCGTGGGCGATATTATCGAGTGCTACATGGTCGAACAGATCCCCGCAAAATAATTTTAAGGCTTATATTCAAAGCCTATAATGGCTAATTTTGATTAATTTGCGCAAACGGATGCTCAAATTATAAAAACTTACTCAAAACTATTGCAATTTTATAACAAGCTTAGTAATATATAGACAGGAACATATACATGAAAGGATTGAGAGGAGAGCGGCTTGCAAGCCAGTTCCGCGAGGAAATTTACAGAGTAATATCCACAAAACTGCGCAACAGGTATCCTTCGCTCAGCGCGATTATAAGCGTTACCCAGGCCGATGTCGCACCCGATTTAAAGACGGCTAAAATATATATAAGCATATTCGATCCGGATAGCGGCCGTAAGGATGCAAGCTTTGCCGCGTTAAAGGAAAACGCAGGTTATATCCGTCACGAACTCTCTCAGATTCTGCATATCCGCACCGTGCCGGAGCTTTCGTTCATTTTAGACGAAAGCATGGAGTACGGGGCAAGGATAGATAAAATAATTGACAGTTTAGAGGGAGCAGAGGGCGGCAAAAAGGATGGCAGATAATCAACTTGTGCGCATAGCCGAACAACTGAACAGATCGCGTTGCGCGGGAATTATTTGTCACGTCCGTCCCGACGGCGACGCCCTCGGCAGCGGTCTCGCACTTGCAACCGCGCTTAAAAATGCCGGAAAACAGGCTTATATGATGTGCGAAGACGCCGTTCCCGAACGGCTTAAAATCTTTCCGGGAATGGAAGTTGCCACACAGCTTCCCGCGGAAGTTAAATTCGATCTGCTTATAAGCGTGGACTGCGCCGATATTACCCGTCTGGGCATTTTTGCCGGCGCGTTCAAGCGTTTCGGCGGGCCGACTATCAATATCGACCACCATATTTCCAACGATAAATACGCAAAGTACAACTATGTATTCACCTGCCCCGCCACATGCGAGCTGATACCCGAAGTGCTTGAAGCCTCCCGCCTTGCCATGACGCGCGGGATAGCCGATTTCCTCGCCATGGGGCTTTTGACCGACAGCGGCAATTTTGCGCACAGCGACGTCACGGCAAAAACATTTTCGGTTGCCGCCGCACTTCGCGGCGCGGGCGCGGATTTTGCGCGCATCGGCTATGAAATGTTTTCCAGGCAGACAAAAAACCGCGCTCTTTTATATGTGCGCGTGCTCAATTCAATGCGATTTTGTCTGGGCGATAAGTTAGTTTTTTTAACCGTTACGCAGCGCGATTTCGAAGCTACCGATACCGAAAAGAGCCAAACCGAGGGCTTTGTGGACTATCCTTTGACCATCGACGGCGTGGAGGTTTCGATTGCGTTGATGGAGGTAAAAAAGGGACAATATAAAGCTTCGCTGCGCAGCAAAAGGGTGAACGTAAACGCCGTTGCAAGCGAATTCGGCGGCGGCGGCCATGTGCTTGCCAGCGGCTGTATGCTCTTCGGCGAATACGAAGAGGTAATCGAACGGCTCACTTTTGCAGTCGGCAAACAGCTATGACAGGTTTTATCAATATCAACAAGCGCGCAGGCGTAAGTTCCGCGCGCGAAGTTGCCGTAATAAAAAAGCTCACAGGGCAGCCCTGCGGACATATGGGTACGCTCGACCCGATGGCCGACGGCGTTCTGCCAGTCGGCATAGGCAATGCGTGCAGACTGTTCGATTATTTTTTAACAAAGCGCAAAGTATACATTGCCACGTTTAAATTCGGCGTCGACTACGACACCCTCGATACGACGGGTACGTTGCTTTGTGAAGGCGGAAGACTGCCTTCGCGGGAAGAAATACAAAAGGTGCTGCCCTCGCTTACGGGCGACGTAATGCAGGTTCCTCCTGCGTACAGCGCGAAAAATGTAAACGGCCGCAGGGGGTATGAACTTGCCCGCAGCGGCGTTGAATTTAAACTGCCTCCCAAAAAGGTTTCAATTTACGATATACGGCTTGTCAAACGGCTTTCCGATGCCGAATATGTCTTTCGCATTGAGTGCGGCGGCGGAACGTATGTGCGTTCGCTGTGCCGCGATATGGCAAAGTCCGTCGGTACATGCGCCGCAATGAGTGCGCTCACCCGCGAAGCCAGCGGCCCGTTTGTGTTAAGCGACGCGGTTTGCAGCGAAACTCTTACAAAGGACAATATTGTTTCCCGCATAATTCCCGCAGACAGCTTGCTGCCGTTCGATAATATAAATGTCGGCGGCGACATGCAAAAGCGGCTTTTGAACGGAATGTCTGTTCCCGTCGATGTTTCAGACGGGACGTACAAAATATATTTGGAGGACGGACAGTTTTACGGATTGGGTCAATCGGTCGGCTGCCGTTTAAAGGTGAAAACAAAATTATGTTAGAGATCATCGAATACGCAAAAGACGAATACACTTTTCCCTCGCTTATAGTGCTCGGTTGTTTCGACGCCATCCACGCCGGTCACAGAGAGCTTTTTAAAAAGGCGAAATTACAGGCCAAGATCAACGGCCTTGACCTCGGCGTAATGATGTTCAGAGACGGCAAGGGCGGCAGACAGGTCTATTCGTTTGAAGAGCGTTTGGCCATGCTTGAAGCCTATAACGTAAAATTTGTGCTTGTAATCGACTTTACGCCCGAATTCAAAGAAACTTCCCCTGCCGATTTCCTCGCCGCAATAGAGGATAAAATAAACGTTAAGGCATACATGAGCGGCAAGGATTTCCGTTTCGGCAAGGGTGCCAAGGGAAAATCGTCCACGTTAAAAAATTACGCCGAAGACGAAGAAAACGGCGTATGGTACATGCCACTTAAAGACGTATTGATGGACGGCGAAAAAATATCCACAACGCTCATCAAAAAATGTCTCGATGAAGGCGACGTCGTAAAGGCCGATAAGCTCCTCGGTCAAACGTTCTTCGTCGAGGGCGAAGTGGTCGAAGGCGCGCACCGCGGTGCGGGCATACTCGGCTTTCCCACCATCAATATACAATATCCCAAGTGGAAATATCTTGTAAAACGCGGCGTCTATAAGGCAGAGGTAATTATAGACGGCGAAAAATACGACGGTATAGCCAATTTCGGCGACTGTCCTACATTTGACGACAGCAGAGAAGCTCTCGAAGTACATATTAAAGATTATTCGGGCGATCTCTACGGCAAAACGGTAAAAGTAGGGTTTGTGGCTTATATGCGCGATATTCGCAAGTTCGACGATGCGGCCGCTCTCGCCGCGCAGCTCGCACAGGATAAGAGTGCGCTCGATCTCACCGAAGAGCAGTTTGCTCTCCGTTACCCTCTTTCAGGCGATCAGCCTGCGGAAACGGTAACGGAACAGCCCGTTGAGGCAGCCGAAGAAGCGGTTGCAGAACAACCCGTTGAGGCAACCGAAGAGGTTGTTGCAGAACAACCCGTTGAGGCAACCGAAGAGGTTGTTGCAGAACAACCCGTTGAAGTTACCGAAGAGGTGGTTGAGGAACAGCCTGTCGAAGCAACCGAAGATGTAGTAGCAGAACAGCCTGTCGAAGCAACCGAAGATGTAGTAGCAGAACAGCCCGTTGAGGTAGCCGAGGAGGTTGTTGAAGAACAACCCGCCGAAGTTACCGAAGAGGTTGTTGAGAAACAGCCCGTTGAGGCAGCCGAAGATGTAGTAGCAGAACAGCCTGTTGAAGCAACCGAAGATGTAGTAGCAGAACAGCCTGTTGAAGCAACCGAAGATGTAGTAGCAGAACAGCCAGTTGAGGCAGCCGAAGAGGTTGTTGCAGAACAGCCCGCCGAGGTTACCGAAGAAGTGGTTGAGGAACAACCCGTCGAAGTAGCCGAAGAGGTTGTTACAGAACAGCCCGTCGAGGCAGCCGAAGAAGCGGTTGAAGAACAACCCGTCGAAGTGGCCGAAGAAGCGGTTGAAGAACAGCTCGCCGAGGTTACCGAAGAGGTTGTTGCAGAACAGCCCGTTGAGGCAGCCGAAGAGGTTGTTGAGGAACAGCCCGTTGAGGCAGCCGAAGAGGTGGTTGCAGAGCAGCCTGTCGAAGCAACCGAAGAGGTTGTTGCAGAACAGCCCGTTGAGGCAGCCGAAGAGGTTGTTGAGGAACAGCCCGTTGAGGCAGCCGAAGA
>CALVWU010000028.1 GCA_944367955.1 uncultured Clostridia bacterium | reverse complement strand
AGATAAACTCTTATTCACTTGAAATCGGCGCATCGGAAGTCAACGAAACAGGACAAAATTATTGCGTATGAATAACGAAAACTTAACTAAACGCAAAAAAGCCGAGCAGGTCAAATTGACCTACCCGGCTTCAGATGCTTGGATGATTGAGCTTTTCAGCGATAATTTTTCCCGTTGACTTCCGCGAGAACTGTGCTACGATAGCCACAACGAAGGGCAAAAAATTCGGAGAATCATTCCTTCGGCGGCAATAAAAAAACTACCCGAACCCACTGTTCTGTAATAGTGGTGTTCGGATAGTTCCCGTTTGGTGGAGCTAAGGGGAGTCGAACCCCTGACCTTTTGAATGCCATTCAAACGCGCTACCAACTGCGCTATAACCCCGAAAATTGAATTTTACTATTTGAGTATATATTAAAATCGCGCGCTTGGCAAGCGTTTTTGTGCACATTGCTCAAATTTGGGCAAAATGCATAAAAATTTGCGCAATGCGCGGCATATTTGCCGGCCGCGACGGTGCGCCGCAGCCGGCAAAATTATTTACATTTAACGCATTATCCCCTTATCGCCTTAACCGCCGCGATTACGGCTTCGGCGGCACATTCGACCTGCCTTACGGTATTGTTTTTGCCGAATGAAAAGCGGACGGCCGACTTTAACCGCTGTTCGCTCACATTCATCGCCTGCAAAACGTGCGAGGGCTTGCTTGCGCCCGACGAGCAGGCCGCACCCGCAGAGCAAGCCACCCCGCGCATATCGAGCGCGAACACAAGATTTTGCGCGTCGCAGCCGCAAAAACTTATATTGGAATGCGACGGCAGTCTTTGTGCGGCACCGCCGTTTATGAACACATCGGGCACGGATGATAAAATAATGCTTTCGAACGCGTTGCGGAGCGAAGCGACATATTCGTTATCGTGCGCCGCGCACTTTAACGAAAGCGACAGCGCGCATGCCATGCCCGCAATGCCGGGAGTATTGAGAGTGCCCCCGCGCATACCCCTTTCCTGCTGTCCGCCCGCAAGCTGGCGGCGGAAGCGCACGCCCCTCTTTATGCAGGCCGCGCCCACGCCTTTCGGCCCGTAAAACTTGTGCGCGGATATAGCAAAACCGTCGGCGGGAAATTCGGATACGGGCAATACGCCCGCCGTTTGAACGCAGTCGCACCACAAATACGCCCCCATCGCGTGGACGGCGGCGCAGATTTCCTTTACGGGCTGGATAACGCCAGTTTCGTTATTGGCCGACATCACGGCGACAAGCACGGTGTCGGCGCGCATGCAGTTTTGCACGGTCTGCGGCGAGACGACGCCGTTTTCGTCGGGATAGACAAACGTCACCTCAAAGCCGAACTCCTTTAAATCGAGCGCGCTTTGAATGACGGCGGGATGTTCGACGGCGGATACCACAATGTGCTTTCCGCGTTCGGCCGCAGCAAGAGATATGCCCTTTATGCCGAGGTTGTCGCTTTCGGTTCCGCAGGAAGTAAAATAGAGTTCATGCGGGGATATACCGAGGGCAACGGCCATTTCGTCGCGCGCGGCGACGACGGCGTTTGCCGCCCGCATGCCGTATGCGTGCTGCGAAGAGGCATTGCCGAACTCCTCGCAAAAATACGGCCGCATAGCGGCTAAAACCTCGCCGTCGAGCGGGGTAGTAGACGCATGGTCGAGATATATGCTTTGATTTGAACCTTTATTCGACGGCATCGAGAATGCTCCTGAGTATTTTAATATCTTCTTCCGCCGCCAAGCATTCGCGGCCGAGGCGCGAACGGGAATCATCCCTGTTGATGGCCATGCGGCGGGCGGTTATATACAGCTTGCGGGCGGCGAACGCCGACAGCGCGAACGAAACCGCGGCAAGACCGCCGCATATCCACGCCGCAACCGCATACGCGCCGCCGTACAACGCGAACAGCGCGACAAACACTGCCATACAAGCCGTACACAGTGCCAACGGAACAAGCGACAGCAAAAACCGTTTGCGCGCCTGCACAAACGGAGCTTTGAACAGCCGCCCCCTCTCCATTTTTGCACTTTCGTTTTGAGCGCGCAGCCTGTCCGCCCTGTCGCATGCAGCCCGAACAGCCGCACCGACGGGTTGGGCGCACATCGCTTTAAGCCGCTCCTTTGTATCCTTCGAGGCGTATTCCGCCACTCGCCGCACGGCCGAACGCGCCCCCTGCAGCGCGCCGTGCGAAAAATCGGTCATGTCGCGAGTGTATATCCTGAGTTCGAGAGCGGCCGTTTCGCCGTCGCGGGGCGAGAGCCGCGCGGCGCGCGCAACGCATTCGAGGGCGGTTGAATAGTTGCCCCGGGCCATGCACTCCTTTGCCTTTGCAGCAAAATCCTCCTCTTCGCCGAAGCGGACGCTTGAACGATTGCCAAAGGCATATTCTTCGTCGAACTGCACATCGGCAACCTCTCCCCCGTCTTTGCGCGGGGCGGATTCGAAGATTATAAACTCCTCTTCCCCGTCTGCGTTTGTTCGCACCGTATACTTTTTATTCTTGTCTTTATCGTCGTCGATAAGTCTCTCTTCTGCCATTATGTCGCCTTCGTTTTATCAAACGTATCTTTCGGGAATGACCGTGTCGACGGCAATCGCGCGGAATTCGCCGCCGTAATTTTTAAGCGCGTCGTCGCGCGAACGGGCGTCGGCAAACAGTGCGAACACTCCGCTGCCAGAACCCGTCATGTTTACGCCGAGCGGCGCAAGGGATAAAAGTTCTTCCGCCGCCCTGCGGACGTCGCCGTTGAGCAGCACGGCCGCCGGATACAGCCCGTTTGAAAGCACTCTGCCGAGTTCATGCAATTGCCCCGCGCATATGGCCTTGCTGACGGCTTCGGAAGTGTGGCGGCGTTCGGGATAAGCATCGGACAGCGCGTAACATCCGGCCGTGGACACGCCCTGCGGCGGCAGCACGAGCAGCAGATGCAGCTTTAAATCGGTTGCGACGGGCGAAACTCTATCGCCCCTGCCCGAAATGCGGGCAAATCCGCCGCGCAGCATATATCCGCAATCCGAACCGATGGAATCGGCAACGGCTTTAACCGCGGCATAGTCGCCGCCGTACAGTGCGGACATGGCGTTTAAAACGCCCGCGACGTCGGCAGACGAACCGCCCAATCCCGCACCCACGGGAATGCGCTTGACGACTTCGATATCCGCGCCGCTTGTTGCAAATGCTTCAACATATCCGCGCGCGGCCTTTACCGCATTGTTGTGTTCGGGAGGAATATCTTCACACCCGCCGCGCATAACGACGTTCACGCGCCCGTCGCCGCGGCGAACGGCGCGTATTTCGTCGCACAGCCCCACCGAGGCCACAACGCTGTCGATGGTGTGGTATCCGTCCCGCGAGCCCGTTATATCCAAACTTAAATTTACTTTTGCGTAAGCCTGCACGGTTATGCTGTTCATAATGCAATTATAGCACAAAGGCGCAAGCTTTTCAATACTTTTTTAATAAAAGTTGCCGCCGCCTGCATATTTGCAGGCGGCGGCAAGCTCAAGCCGCAGCGATATTTTACTTTTTGCGATACACCATTACTCGTTCGCCGCCCGCAAACGGATATTTTGCGTCGGGATTGAACTGCGCCACTTCTTCGGGCGGGCAGCCGCACTTTTTTGCAGCATCCCACAATCCGTCGCCCGCGGCGGGAACCACGACGGTTATAGCAGCGTCTTCGGGGGGAAGGGGTTCGCCTTCGGCTATCGCCGAAAGGTAACTTACTTCTCCGCTGCGCGAGTAGACCGCGCATATCTTTATTATTGCCTCGCCCTCAATGCGGCCCTCGGTTGGCTGTTTTACGCTTACGCCGCACACCGAAAGATCGGCGCGGCACGCGCCGGGTGCGGGCAGTCGAACGGAGAACGGAATGGAAATTTCGGCCGACTTTATCTCCCCTCCCTGCTCGTACAGCAGCACGGCGTTCACACTGCCCTCGGCCGAACCGCTTTCGGGCGAATATTCGTATTCGGCGGCGGGCAAAACCACGGCCAGAAACCGACAGGTGAAGTCGAGCGCGGCCTTTGTTGCGGCGGGAGAAGAGACGCGCTCGGTACACAGCTTGCGCTCGCATATAACTTCGCCCGGCTCGCATTCGCCCGTACATATAAGCGAATGAGTGCAACTGAACGCGTCGGTTGCGACGGCCTGCTCCACCGTTTGAGAAAAGTAGCCAAAAAGGGCCGCGGTGCAGGTGAAAGTTATTCTGCACTTGCCGTGCTCGTCGTCGACGGTGGCGTTCACGTTCATGTCGCGCACTTCGGCACACACCTGCGGCAGGGGGCCGGCGACGGCCTCGTCGCAGGGGATCGCGCACTTGAAGGGTATCACCCGTTCGAGGCCGGCGGGATAGCCCTTGCGCATGGCCAAAAGACTTAAAATAATTTCGCCGCCCGCCTCAACTCCGCCGGCGGTGCATTCGGCATACGTCACCATGACCGAGGCGGAGGGCACGAGAATATCCTCTACACCGTCGGCTTCGAAATCGTCCTCCACCTCGCACTCGCCCGAAAAAGTCATGTGCGATAAAAACGCGAGCGGAGCCGTCTTTAAATACGCGCCCTCGCACGAAGTTACCACCGTGCGCTCGGCGGGAGCGAACACCTCTATATCCGCGCGGACGACGGCCGAAAGCGACACCGCCGAACCGTCGCGGCGGACGGCGACACGTTCGCAGGAAAGGGCGCACTGCGCCGACTGTGCGGGCGCGAGATTTTCATCGTCGCAATAATGCGAAAATTCGGCTCCCTTTTGAATGCGGCACAGCTTTCCTTCATCGTCGCAGCACAGCAGGGTGAATATTATTTTGCCGCTGTAATTTACCCTGCCCGACGAAACTTCGCAGCTTAAAAGGCTTACCTGCGGGCAGACGGCGAGAACTTCGGATATGCTGTCCGAACGGGACAGGCGGGCGCGGGCCACCGTTTGGGATTTTAACGCGTTTACCCTGCGGGTATAGGCCAGCGAACTTGTTTGGGGCTTTATCATGTTTTGCACTCCTTATTTTGTTACATGATATAATATGCCCGTATGCGGCCGAATATTACTGCACCCGCAAAATATTTCGCTCAATTCGGTTTTTTGCCCTCAGCCGACGTGCAGGAAGTTATTTTTACCCTGCCGCACAGCACTTCGGTATACGAATACGAAGTGCGTCCGAGAAAATTTTTATCGAGCGGGCGAACGGTGAATATTGCGGGATACACTCCCGACACGACGGCTGGAAAGGTTACGAATTTGTTGCGGCCGAGGTTCAGTTTAACGTTGACGCGGCCGTCGCCGCAGCTTTCGACGGCCTGTTTTATGCTGTTTACAGTGGTGCAAGGTTTTATCATAACGATATTATTATTGCCCGATTTTGCCAAATACATGCAACGGACGAAATGCCGGGCATAAAAATAAGCGCGCGGTAACTTTTTTAAAAGTTCCCGCGCGCCGCAATGCACGCCCGTGCACATAAGACGTCAGAACAGGTCGTCGTCTTCGTCGTCATCCTCGTCGTCATCGTCAAAGTCGTCGTCGCCGAGGTCTTCGAGAGGATCGACCTCTTCGAAGTCGTCGACCTCGCTCTCCTCCTCGTCCTCCTCTTCATCTTCGCCGAACTCCTCTTCGAGCTCCTCGTCGTCGAGGGTGAGGTCGTCCATGTCGTCGTCGAGATAGCTCTTCCACTCCTCGTCCTTGTCGGGGTCGACGTCAACGTCGTCTTCGTATTCCGACTTGCGGCGGCAGCTTTCGCACATCGTTTCGCCGTAGCGAATGCGGTTTACGCCGCATACGGGGCAGATTTCGGAGTTTTCGGCTTCAAGCTCTTCGTCAAGCTCTTCGTCTTCAAGGTCGGCAAACTGCAACTTGTTGCCCTTCATTTCGGCAATGCACACGTCACAGTATTCCTGCTTGTCGGCGTCGATGTAATTGAGTTCGCACCGAGGACATT
Organism: uncultured Clostridia bacterium; assembly: GCA_944367955.1. Lineage (GTDB taxonomy): Bacteria > Bacillota > Clostridia > Christensenellales > Borkfalkiaceae > Coproplasma. The sequence continues at coordinate 12,567 of CALVWU010000028.1, read as the reverse complement.
TGATATATCTAACCATACGATTTTCTCCCGTTTATAAACAATTTTTAAAAAGCCGATAAACGCGCACATATACTGCGCCATATCACGCAAACATTATATTAATTATTGCTGCGTTTGTAAACTGTTTTAACAAAATAATTTTGCATTTTTAAAAAAAATTATGCGTCCGCGCCCGCATACGCAGGGCGCGGACGCACATTCCGCATATCTATTCGTAATCTTCGCCGCCGAAGCCGCGCGGATGCGGGCCGCAGTCGGAAGGGCAATGCGGCGGGCCGTGGGGATGCTTTTCGCGGTCGGGCGCGTGTTCGCACCGCTTTACAAGCAGCACGTCTTCGCCCACTTTTGCCACGTCGCACACGGGCACGAACTGCTCTTCGCGGCCGAAGGGGAATTTGCCGCCCGTAACCATAAAGCCTTTTATCTTATTTTCGGGATAGTAGAACAAAACGTCGCACACCCTGCCGAGGTTTTTGCCGTCGCCAAGGCACACAACCTGCAATTTTTTGATTGCGCTGTATGAAAGTTCCATATAACATAGATATGCGGCGGCGCGCCCGCGCATTCACTAAAAATGCGCGGGCGCGAAAAAAACGTCGAAAAATTTCAGCCATCCCACACCGCAGAACGCACGGCAGAAATTTTTTGCAAGATAAAAGCCGCCCGCTTGCCGCGGGCGGCCGATACACATATTTTATTTGGGCATTACCTGATCGACGAGTGCGCGCAGGGGATTGTTTTCGTACAGCCAGTCGAGCTTGAACACGCTGCCGTTTAAACCTTCAACCACCTGTTCGGCCGTTTCGCCGCCCACCCAGTATATGGCCTGAAAGACTACAAGCCCTATTATCACCGCCACCGCGCCGATAACGGCTATGCCGAGTATGCGGTTGATTATTTTGAATACTATATTGTTGATTTCAAAAAGAGCGGCTATAAGCTTTACGACTATTATGCGCAGTATCTGAACGACGATGAAGATTATAACGGCCAGCATCACCTGATCGATGACGTTTGCCCACTCTTCGCCTATGTTCATGGCCTCGTTCAGTTTGGCGAGAAGATCCTGCACAAACTGCCACGAGTTTACTATTCCGAGCAGAAAATATGTTACGGCCAGCGAAATTATTACGCCGAAAATGCCGCTTGTAAAAAACTTTAAACCGCCGCTAAACCCGGCGACGAGGCCGAGCACTATTACGACGGCTATTACGCCGAGCATTATCCAGTCAGCCAAAAGCATGGTGTATGCACCTCCCGTTAGTGATTGCTGTTACGCCTATATTATAACACGGCGGCACGCGATTGTAAATAATATTTACACAAAAAATTTGCGCGTTGTTTTTGACACCCCCGCGGAATCGGCGCAGCCGTTTTTTTAAGCGCGCTTAAATTTTGTGACTTATAAGATAGTCCTGCGCGTCCATGGGCGGAGTTCCCGCCACGCGGCGGTATTTGCCGTCGGCGCACAGTTTGCGCGCCTTTACGTTATCCGAAAGCATTATATGCAAAAATTTTATGATGCGGTCTTCTATCTTTTTATCGAGCACAGGCGCGGCTATCTCCACGCGCTTGTCGACGTTGCGCGTCATAAGGTCGGCCGAAGAGATATAGGTTATCCTGTCCCTGCCCTTGCCGAAGGAATAAACGCGCGAATGCTCTAAAAATCTGCCGACTATCGAAGTGACGCTTATGTTTTCGGTTTTGCCGGGAACTTCGGGCAGAATGCAGCATATGCCGCGGATGATCAGTTCCACCTTTACGCCCGCGCAGCTGGCTTCGCGCAGTTTATCGATTATCGCCTTATCGGTAAGGCTGTTCATTTTGGCAAGAATATAGCCTTCGGAACCCTTGGCTATCTCCCTGTCCATATAGGCTATCAGTCCGGGTTTTAAGGTTTCGGGCGCGACGAGCAGACGGTTATAGCGGTATTCCGTGTTGCATATCGAGATGTTGCGGAAGAACGCCGCGCCGTCTTCGCCTATCTGCCTGTCTGCTGTTATGATGTTTAAATCGGTATACTGTTTGGCAGTGGATTCGTTATAGTTGCCCGTGCCGAGGTGGGTTATGTAACGAATTTCGCCTTTGTGCTGCATTACTATGGAAATTATTTTTGAATGCACTTTATAATTTTCCATGCCGTAGATTATGGTGCATCCGGCTTCTTGCAGCTTGTTGGCAAAGTACATGTTGTTTTCTTCGTCGAAACGGGCGCACAGCTCTATTACCACCGTAACCATCTTGCCGTTTTCGCTGGCGCGGCAGAGCAGGTCGGCTATGCGCGAGTGGTGGGCAAGCCTGTATATGGTTATGGAGATCGCGCTCACCCTGTCGTCGCGCGAGCATTCGTCCAAAAGCGTTTCGAGGGGAGTCATCGCGTCGTACGGATAGGATAAAAACACGTCGTGATCCAAAACGGTCTGTATCATCGAGGGCGAGGACGCCAGTTCGTCGTCCACCCTGCCCTTGAATGGCTTGTATTTGAGGGAAGAGGCCCGCTCGTCGGGAATGTAGCTGCCTATCTGGAACATGAATTTATAGTCGAAAAACCGCTTATCGACAAAGCAGTATTTGGGGTCTACCTTTGTGAGTTTAAGCACAAAGTCTTTAAGCTTGGAATTTTCGTTGTCCACTTCCACGCGCACTATATCCATGCGGGCGCGCGAGGCCACCTTTTTTTTCATCAGCTGCGAAAAATCGGTTTCGACGTCGGCGTCGTCGATATAGGTATCGAAGTCGGCGTTGCGGGTGCAGCGGCAGAGCATGCTGTCCTTTACGCCGTAGCCCGTAAACGCGGAAGCGCCGCAGGCGCGTATTACCTCTTCGAGCGTGATAAGGCGAACGGAATCGCCCGTTCCCACGCGGTAGAGCCTGTTTAAATTTTCGTTCAACGCCATAACGCCTATCATGGGGCGGTCGCCCTTTACAAGGTCGTAAAGCATGTAATTGCGCTTGTTTTCGAACTGCATCATGGGGTGCTTTGCGTCGAGCACCATTAAGGAAAGCTGCGGCAGTATGTTGAGTTTAAAGAGGTTTTGGCACTCTTTAAGCTGGCGCGAAGACAGCTGCGCCGCCTTTATAAGCTTAACGCCGCCCGCCGCAAGATCTTTTATCAGCGCGGAATAGCAGGCCGCGCGCTCTTCGTACATTTCGGCGACTATCTGGCAGATGCCGTCGAGCTGCTTTTGCGCGGTAAGCCCCGTTTTATTTTCCTTCTGTTCGGGGTTGGATATGGCCTCGTTGTACAAACTGCCCACCCTTACCATGAAGAATTCATCGAGATTAGAGGCGAATATCCCCAAAAATTTTGCGCGCTCCAAGAGGGGGTTGCTTTCATCCGAGGCCTGATCGAGAACGCGCTTGTTGAACAGCAGCCAGCTGTATTCCCTGTTCACGCAGGTGTCCTTTATGAACGCCCTCTTCGCCTTTATTTTATCGGAAGCCATAAATAACTCCTTAAATGATTTTTTTGATGTGGTTTAAAAACTTATTGCGCCGCGCTCACAAAGCGCGATTTGAAGCAAAAAAGCCTATTCGCCCAAAAATATACCCAATTCAAGCGCGCATTTTACCATGCGGTCGGCGCGGTGGACATATTTGTATTTGCCTGCGACGTCTTCGAGCTTGTTGGCAACCAGTCTGTTGCCCTTGACGGCAATGGTGACGCCGAATCTGCCTTCGGCGGCAAAGTCGGCCGCCGCCTCGCCGAGGCGGGTGCACAGCAGCCTGTCGTATGCGCAGGGCGTTCCGCCGCGCTGAACATAGCCCAGCACAGAGGTGCGGGCGGCATAGCCCGTTTTTTCTTCGATATACTCGGCAAGATGGGGCGTTACGGTAACTTCGTTGAGTTCCGTGCGGACGAACGCGCGCTTTTTGCGCTTTAATCCCGCGTCCGACTTTACGTGCGCGCCCTCGGCCACAACCACTATTACGCAGCGTTTGCCCAGCGATTTTTTTGAGGCCACGAAATCGCACAGCTTGTCTTCGGAAAAGGGTATTTCGGGAATGAGTATGGCGTCCGCGCCGGCGGCGATGCCGGCATGCAGAGCCAGCCAGCCCGCCTTGTTGCCCATCACCTCGACAAGCATCACGCGGGAGTGGCTTTCGGCCGTGGTGCGTATTCTGTCGATGCAGTCGCATGCCACCTCCACCGCCGTCTGAAAGCCGAAAGTCACGTCGGTGCCGTATATATCGTTATCGATGGTTTTGGGAACACCTATGACGTTGCAGCCTTCGCGCTGCAACAGGGCGGCATTTTTGTGCGTGCCCGCGCCGCCGAGCGCGATAAGGCAGTCGAGATTCATCGCCTTGTAATTGCGCACCATTTTGGCGAGCTTGCTTTCGCCGTCGTCGCCCACTATCTCCATCTGCTTAAAGGGTTGGCGGGAAGAGCCGAGCATGGTTCCGCCCCTGCTTAAAATGCCCAATATGTCGTCGCGGTGCAAAAGCTGCCCCTCGCCGCGGATGAGGCCGCCGTAGCCGTCGGGAATGCCCACGAGCTGCGCGCCCTTGATGTTGTTGAAAATCGAAATGCCGGCCGCGCGAATGACCGCATTGAGGCCGGAACAATCGCCTCCGCTTGTAAGAATGCCTATTCTCATTTTTCTTACCTTCATTAGCATATTAATCTTATAAATCTATTATATCACACTTTCCCGCACAAAAAAAGTAATAAGAGCCGTTAAAGTTGTAAAATTTTATCGCGCCGCAAAAACCTTACGCCCCGCCGAAGTCAAGCGGCCGTCTTAAAGGCGCGGCAAGTCCCCGTCCTTCGCAAAAGTTCATGCGGACGGCGGCGCGCCCCGCGCCGACGACATATGCATATTCGCCCGCATGCGCATCTATGCACGAGGCGTACATCGTGTGCTGCCACCCGCCTTTCGCCGCGCAACAGCCGCGCGGAACGGCCGCCGACAGCAGTATCTGCCACAGCCCCTCTTCGCCGCTGCGCGGAAGAACGTGCGCGCGCACAAATGCCGCGCGCACAAAGCGCGACGGCGAGGAATAGTCACCCGGCAGCCCCAAACCACCCAGTCCCGAACAAAACGGCGGCAGCTCCGCGCCGGGGCACAGACGATTTTTCGCCTCGTCCGCCGACGCATGCATGTGCGCCGCAAGATTGACAAGCTGACTTTCAAAGGGAGGCTCGTTGGTAAGCACGCCGAAGGCGTTATCGTACACCTTCGTCCCTTCGCGCGTGAATTCCGCCGCCACGTCGCGCTTGCCGTCCGAAATGAGCCAGTGCAGCGGCGCGGGAGGAATGCCGTTGAAACTTTCGCGCGTGACGCATATGTTTTTTATCGCCGCAACTGCCTGTTCAACCGTTTGGCACGTTCCGAGTATATAGGGCAAAAATTCATACTGCGCCAGCTTTACGGGCGCGCTTTCGTTGCCGCCATAGTGCGCGCTCGACGTAAAATTAAGCCCCGCCATGCACAGCCCTTTTTCGTTTACCGCGTCATAGTACAGGGGCAATCCGCATTTTACGGCGGCCATGCCCATAACGGCGAAGTGATCGCCGCCACCCCTCCACAGTGGATAGGAACGGGGCGACAACACAACCTCCTCCCCGTACGAACACACGTTGTCGAGAGTGCGCCCGAAATATAATTTTCCGTTAAAACGATAGCTTGCGGCAGTACACACGGCGTTATCCCCTTTTTTTGTATTATTCCCAAAGCCGCAGCGTTTAAACGCAACCGCCCCGCGGCCGGCGCGGGGCGGTTGAAAAATTCTGTTTTATATGCGCACCGCCCTCACTTTATGGCGGGTGGCGGGCACGAACCTGCCGAACACGTCGGCAGATGAAAGGCGCAGACTGGCCGTGTTTGCGCACGGGTGACAGCGCATATACTCCGACGTATACACATCTATATCCGCAAGCAGTTCAACGCGGCCTTCGCAATCGTTTATAAGGTTCATTACGCTGACCGAACCTGGCACTCCGTTCAGATACCTTTTAAGAGCTTCGGCCGGGGCGAAGGAAAGACGGGTGGAACCTATCTGCCGCGCCACCGTTTTGCCTGTAATATGCTTGTCGGCGCGCATCACAAGCAAAAAGAACGCGTCGCCCTTTGAATTGGTTAAAAACAAGTTTTTACACGCAACGGCGGGCACGAGCGCGAGGTCTATCTCTCTGCGCACTTCGTCGCAGTCCGCAGGCGCGTGTTCGACGCGCGCATACTCTATGCCCAACCCGTCAAGAAAATTATAAACCTTTACTTCGTCGGGGCTCAATCCGCACATATTATGCGGTCTGCCGTAAAATACCTTTAACATTTCCTCTCCCGGTCGGTCGCATTTTTTTACCGCTCCGACGCGACATGCAAATTATTTACGGCAGTTTGCAAAGCCAATGTTCCCGCTCCCCCTCTTCGGGATAGGCATATGTATATGCAAATTCTTCGTTCCCAACCTTTAAAAGCAACTCCAAAGCCTGTTTATCGAGCGGGATAACCTGCAAACATATCGCCTTTTTGAACAGAGAAAGCTTGCAGCGCAGAATGCCCGAATCGTTTATGGCCTGGGGCAGTTCGATGAAAACGCCGGCCGCGCCCAAACTGTCGCCTTCGGCAAACTGTATGCTGTGGCCGTACGAAATAAATGTATTTTCCTCTATCGCGTAACGGGCGGTTGCAACAAGCAGATCATAATATTTGCCGGCGGTTTCCCCGTCGTTCATGTCCACCGCGGGATCGATGAACAGCATATATTCGTTTCTGTTTCCCAGCGAATTATTTCCGTTCAGTGCGTAATCGCTGCAACCTATCGTGGCAAGTTTCCAAAAGGGATATGCCTTTGAGGGCTTGTACAGCACACAGTCGATATGTATTTCGCCCTCGACGGGATGCAGCACTACTGAGTCGGTTTGACCGAAATATTTATCGTAATGTCTTGTAAGTTTTTGAATAGCTGATACGTTCATTGTTTATTGCCTCTCAATCGATATTTCCGCGCGGGAACGCCTGTTAAGCGGCAACGGGACTTTTGCGTGCGGAATCTTGAATAAATTTATTTCAATAATGACTAAACTGTGTACACCCACTTTGCATATAATTTTGTCTCTTGGTAAACAACCTCCTCTTCGCCATCTTCGTTTATTTCCGTGCGCTCTTCCGGCAGAACGTCCGTTTCAAAATCCCACTTGTTGATACACTCCGGCTCTTTGAACCAACCGCCGAACTCGTAGCCCTCTCTTTGGGGATACGGCGGCACATAATCGACGGCCGCACCGTATTCGGCGTTATCTATCCAATATATGCCGCCGTTTGGACTGTCGGCATAATTATAATCGTAAAATACGTTAGGTAAACAGCACCCGTTTTCCTCGTTCCCCGACGAACGGTAAACATTAAATCCGCCGCCATTCACCTGCGCTTCGCACAGGCAGGGTATAATGAAAAAGCCTTTAAAATTGCCGCTGCCGCCAATAAGTTCGGGCGTACCCCACGTCGCGGAATTAATAAAAAGAATATCCGCGCGAATAAATATCTTTTCAAGTACCTCGCTTGAAAACTGGGCGTTTTCATAACTTCCGAAGTTATACTCTGCCGCACTCGCATCGAGGCCGCTGCCGCAGCCTATATATTTGACGGGCTTGCCTTCGATAGAATCGGGAATAACAACATATTTTTCGCTTCTGCCCTCATCGGTCAAACCGATAATGCGTATGCCGTCGTCCTCCTCCGTATATATCAACAGCCCGTCGGCCTTGGCTTTGCCGTCGAGAAATTTTAAACTTGCGCAGGAATACAGCGTCACCGCAGTATAAATTATCGCACCAATTATAATAAACCCTAAAATAATGCCTATTATTTCGCCGGCAATTTTTAGTGTGTTCTTCTTCAAAAGGATTCTCCTTAAATTAACGCCGCATACGAATAAACCCGTTCATGGGCCATAAACGTATCCGCCGTATCTTTAAATTTACTATATTATACAACAATTGCATTCCAAATTCAAGTGGTAAACCGAAAATAGCAAAATACCACATATTTTAACACCATATAAAAAGAGACTGTAACCGAACATGAAACAGTCTCTTTGTTGTTTTATATTATATACAACCACCATTACCGAGATGTTATAGCGGTATTGAGAATATTTAGCTCCGGACTATTGCAATAGCATGGCAACTATTTTTTCTTTACACTCTATCGATGTTGTTGGAAGACGTAAAATCTTAACGCCTGCATTGGCAAGCAATCTGTCTTTTCTCCTATCACGCGCCGCTTGAATTGCCTCCCTATGCTGGTTGCCGTCAACTTCCACCACCAACACGATTTCTTTATTGAGTCTGTTATAAATCAAAAAATCACAGTGTGTATTTATGTTGGATACAAACTTAATATCTTCCGGATCTGTTAAAGTATTTACTTTTATAACATATTTCAACGGATAGTTAAATTTAAATGCCAACGCACCGCATTCGCCGCTTTTGCAAATACCGTTGATAACAGTCGCTATTATATTCTCGCTTGGATATTCAGAAATATTTAAAAGCTCTTTCTTCGTTTTTTCCAATATCGGAGCATAGTCGTCATACATCAGATCAAGCACAGAATAGACATTTGTTTTAACTTTTTTAGTTTCACTGCAATAATATTCATAATACTTAACCAAATCTCTTAAAATAGAACCTTCTTGACTTAATACTTCCTCACTTGCTAAAATATATAATCGTTTTTTTGCCCTCGATATAGCAACGTTAATAAGGTTAGGATTATTCAAAAAGTCAATTTTCTCTTCGCTTTCATAAAATCTGATCTTGTTAGCGACAGTAGACAAAATGATATAATCTTTTTCTTTGCCTTGGAATTTATGTATTGTATCGATTACACAGCCACGACCACCGAATCGATTATTCAATAATGCTATTTGGTTATTATACGGCGCAATTATACCGGTTTGATTTGCAGGCAATTTATCTATTATTTCTTTCTCAATAATATCAACCTCTCTTTCATTCTCCCTATTCCTCTCAAAATGAGAACCATGAGAAATTATCGTTACTCCGTTACCATTGTTATGTGCGACTCGAACAACCAACTCTCCATTGTAAAATCGTTTATTGCAAAAACCAATAATTTGCGGATCACATCTGTAATGTTCATTCAAAATGGTTGAAACAACCTTTTTTTCTTTCTTTACTACACAGCTTAAAATACTATTCTTTGCATAATCGAAATACTCGGCCAATCTATATCTATTAAAAATTTTATTTAATATCGGTACAAGTTGTGATTTTACAACGTGTGGCAACTGTTTTTCATCGCCGACCAAAACAACCTTTCTTGCCACAGAAAATGCTATCACTGCACTTATCAAATCGACCTGGCTGGATTCATCAATAATAACGCAATCGTATAAGTACTTTTCACCCGAACAACTTCTTATTGCGTGAGTAGTGCTGTAAACGACGGGATACCTTTTTGTAAAAGCCCCATACTTCAACCTGTAATTTTTTATAGTAAAATCATTACTGTTTAAGCTTTTATATCTTTCTTGTAAGGTATGTTTAAAAATATCACACGATAACACTTGTTGTTTATTAAGCAATTCTGTCAGATTATTTGAATCTATATACTCTTGTTTTTCGGCCTTTTCCTGATTAAGTTCTGAAATTTTAACATCATAATATTTGTTTTTCAAATATTCGATGGTATCTTCTTTATTTTGGACAATATTCTTTAATCTGATAATACCAAATCTGAATAAAATTCTTAATCTGGTAAAAAATCCCGCAACTTTATTATCCGATAAAGTTTCCAACACAGAAGCTAATTCCAACAACTTAGCACTGGTATATTTTTTACTCTTCAATATTTTAGGAATGACTTTTTCTTTAATTTGATATTCAGCATCGTTGATTTCTTTCTCTACTTCATATTCATCAATTAATTGTGTTGCTTTTGCAATATCTACATTGTATTGCAAACATGTGCTTACCCCATCGTCGATTTGCCGCAAGCAGTGCCCAATATTTCCAATAATTGATTTTTCATTTATTTTTACAGATGTCTGTTCCCTTTCAAAAAAAGATTCCACATTTTTAGCATTCCCTAAAAACGCATTAATGTAGCCAAACCCCGCCGCCTCAAACTTATCTTTTACATTTCTGGTTGCCTCATTATTACCTGAAACAACTGCAACCGAACCACCCCTCGCAACATAATTTGCAACAATGTTGAGTATTGTTTGAGTTTTACCTGTTCCGGGAGGCCCTTGAATTATAGACAGGTCTTCTTCCAGAGCTCTTTTTACTGCAATTCTCTGCGATAAATTTGTATTGAAAGGATAAATTATTTCTTTTTCAGCCTTATCTTTGCTTAATTTCCCCAACAAAAACTTACCCAAAACGCAGTCTTCTAAAACACACAACTTATCCAATTGATTAAAAAGAAAATTGCCCCCGTCTTCAGTAGGCATCAACACTGCAATTTCCTTCAAATAACCGATAAGATCTTTGACGCCGCTATCATCGGAAATATCTGAAACCAGCTTAATATCGCTTGCCTTAACCAATTTAGTGTTGCCTGATGTAAAAAACAATTTGGCGTATCCATTAAAAACAATAAGCCGGCCTATACCATACACCGGCATTTTATCACAATATACAATCTTCCTCGCAATATCAACATTTACCGGATTATCACAAATTTTTAAATCTCTCCAACTTTTCCACTATAATGCATCATTTCCGACATACTTTATTCTGCATGCTTTGTTTTGAGCATCAAACCATTGAACCTGCCGGGTAATATCTTCCCACTCGCCTGTCCCATGTTTAATTTGCAACATCAAAATTTTTCTTTCATCAATCATATATTTTATATTTATAATTCAAATTGTCCTATCGGTTTTAGAACCTTAGAAGTAATCAAGTCATGTTCCACTTTTAAGCGGAAACACCACATTTAAAACATTGCATTTTTATAATGCTTATTCGTCAATCTGCTCGTAATAATATGAGTAGTCAATGCCCTTCATAAAGATTTCCCTGTCGTCAATCTGCGGCGTTTGAGCATTTTTGATAAGTTCAAAAATATGCGACGGATCGACAGGGCTTTGCCTCATCGCGTCAAGATATTCGCGCTTGTTTATCTTGCTCCAATCGGTGCAGGTGTGCAGGTTCTTTTTAAGGATAAGGTCAAGCCAGATACGCGTCGCTCTGCCGTTGCCCTCCATAAACGGATGGGCGATGTTCATCTCTACATACTTTTTGACGATATTTTCTATGGTATCTTCGGGCATTTTTTCGATGAGAGCAAGGTTTTCTTTAAGGTACATTGCGGGTGCAAACGCAAACCCGCCCTTTGCAATGTTCATACTGCGTATTCTGCCCGCGAAGTCATATAGACCCCCGAATATATACGAATGAATTTGCTGCAAGCCCTTTACCGTGCCCACCTCAATGTCGTTTATAAGCCCGCTTTCAAACAGTTCATACGCCTTTTGCTTGCTCTTTTCGTCGATTGAAGTCCCCATACATTTGAGCCATTTATCGAACACAAGCGACTTTTTGCCGGGTATTACGGCAATTACAGTATTTACCCCCTCTTCATCCACGACGTCGGTCAGATATCTCTTGCCGTCTTTTGCAGTTAATTTCAGTTGTCTACAAATTGTAGACAACTGCGGATTACGGTGCTTGATAGCGTTCCAATATGTTCGCGGACGCTTACTTTTCGTCAATGCCTCAGCGATGTCGGCAGCACAAAACCACCATTTGGAAGTGTCCTCATCCCAAACGGCGCGCACGGGTATATCTTCAAAAAATCTTATGGAAGCTTTATGCATATCGACCGCCAAATATTTTTATTGACTTCATTATATCAAAAATCGCATATAAATTCAAGCGGTAAACCGAAAATAGTATTTTGTTGCAAAAAAGAAAACCTGCCGTAAGCAGGTTTTCTTTTTTGCTTTTACCACATATTACTTGCGGGGATTTTTAATGTTGGCCTGTGGTGGTCACAGCCTGCGGGGGTAAAATGACAGTTTTGCCCTGTTTTTGGAGTTTCGGAGCATTCTTTTGCGTCAAATTCAGCCCCCACTGCGCTTGCAGTCATATTATCGCCTCTGCCCGACGTGGTCATCCTTAAATATGAAGGCTTATTCCTCAACCACAAGCCCCACCTGAATACGTTGCCCTTTTCTACGGTGATAGTATCAACAAATTCCATCAGCACATCTTTATCCGCCTTTCCGCTATCAGTTATGCTGATTTTTTCGAGCAGGTCGCGGACATACTGCATATCTATGTTCTCTTCGGCAATATCTTCCTCCTGTCCGTTGCCGAGCATTGCCGCTTTCAGTTCTTTAATCTCCTGCTCGCACTTTGACTTGGCTCGCTGATACTCTTCCTTGCTTATCTCGCCGTCGGCTCGCATTGAGAGCAGAGTATCTAATTTCTTCTCCGCTTTTTCAATTCGCTGCTGATAGCCCGAAATGTCGCGCTTATTTTCCGTCTTCATCTCCTTCAACGTCCGGTTGAGAATGCTGACCGCCTCCTCTATGACGGGTGTTTTATCGGTTATGATATTGTCGAAAAGTACCGCCGCCATG
>CALVWU010000027.1 GCA_944367955.1 uncultured Clostridia bacterium | reverse complement strand
GAACGGATTTGAACCGATAAGCTTTTTACGGCACCGGATTCTAAGTCCGGCGTGTCTGCCAATTCCACCACAGTAGCGTGTTATTTTATTGCCGCATCGGGCGGCATTTTCGGCGTTGAGCGCAATATATTATAAGCTGAACCGCCGCACAAAGCAACACGGAAAGCACTGTGCCGATGCTGTCGATGCCGACATCGGTTACAGCGGCCGCCCTGCCCGGAACGAAGTATTGATGGATTTCGTCGGTGCAGGCATAGAACAAGCCGAACAGCGCGGCGCACAGCGAAGAGAGCACTATGCGCGAGGGGCGCAGCTCCGCTTTGATCCCCCAGAGCGATGCGGACAACAGCGACGACGAAAGGCCGAGGCAAAAATAGAGGAATATGTGCGCAAGCTTGCGAACCGTAAAGCCGAAGAGTATTGGTACGCTCGAAGGCGACTGTCCCGGCGGCACATCTATGCCGAGAATACCCAACAGCCACGCTCCCACGCCGTTGCTTGCGCCTGACGACTGGCCGCCGCTCTGCGCCGAGAAGATGAAAATTGCAATCATGACGGCGGCGGTAAGCGCGGCCGACAGGGTAATTTTGACTGTACGTTTGATGGCGCACCTCACATTAAAGAATACGCGGCAGCTGATATTTTTGTTACGAGGCAACGTGAAATACACATTATCTGCGGCATAGTGCGGTGGCAATGCCCGCCGCTTTGCCGTGTGAAAGGGCGCGGCCGAAAAAACGCAGTCAGAATGCATTTTTTCATTTACGCCCGATAATGCCCGCAACATGTATTATTATACCACTTTACCGCTTAAAAGTAAAGCAAGCTAAGCGTTGTTTAAAACTTTATCGCGCGGCGGCTGCATGCGACGACTGCCATAAAAAAGATTTTGAGATGTTAGTTATGTTTTCCAAGCGGAAACGCCGCCCGCGCAAAATTTGCGCGGGCGGCGGAATTGATACCGTAAATTTATCTTACGCATTTTCTTCATCGCTTGAAGCTGCGGCCGAGGCATTGTATGCCGAGTTTATGACGGGGGACATGTTTTTATAGTCCTTTACGCCGGTGCCTGCGGGAATGAGCTTGCCGATGATTACGTTTTCTTTAAGGCCGATCAACGGATCTACCTTGTTTTTGATTGCGGCGTCGGTGAGTACGCGCGCGGTTTCCTGGAAGGACGCTGCCGAAAGGAAAGATTCGGTGGAGAGCGCGGCCTTGGTTATGCCGAGCAGCACACGCTTTTGCAGCGCGGGAGTGCCGCCGTTTTCGATGGCCTTTTGGTTTTCGGCTTCGACGGTGAACATATCCACCGTTTCGCCGGGCAGAAGCCCGGTGGAGCCGGCCGACTCTATTCTTACCTTTCTTAACATCTGGCGCACGATAATTTCGACGTGCTTATCGTTGATGTCAACGCCCTGCGAGCGGTATACCGACTGCACCTGTTCCAAAAGGTAATCCTGAACGCCCTTTACGCCCTGTACCCTTAAAATATCCTGAGGATATACCGAACCTGCGTTGAGCTGCGTACCCGGTTCGACCTGATCGCCGTCCTTTACTTTGAGTTCGGCGTTGAAGGGCAGCTGATAGTTCTTTTTGATTTCGCCGGTTACGGGATCCTTTACGATGACGTGCTTTAAGTTGTCGCTGTCGTCGATGGTAACTTTACCCGAAACTTCGCAAAGCGTTGCGCAGCCCTTGGGTTTGCGGGCTTCGAACAGTTCCTCTACGCGGGGAAGACCCTGCGTGATGTCGCCCGTGGCGGCTATACCGCCGGTGTGGAAGGTACGCATGGTGAGCTGCGTGCCGGGTTCGCCTATCGACTGGGCGGCGATGACGCCCACGGCCTCGCCCGTCATTACGGGACGGTTGGTAGCCATGTTTTTGCCGTAGCATTTAGCGCACACGCCGTAACGGGAATTGCAGGTGAATACCGAACGGATGGATACCGCCTCTATCCCGGCGTCGACTATCTTTTTGGCGAGTTCGTCGGTGACGAATCCGTTCATGGGCACGATAACTTCGTGCGTGGCGGGATGAACGACGTCTTCGGCCACGAATCTGCCCTGAATTCTGTCGGCAAGGCCTTCGATAACTTCGCCGTTTGGCCCTATTATTGCCCTTACCGTCATGCCGCGCGGCTTTTTGCTGCCCGCCATGCAGTCCTCTTCGCGCACGATAACGTCCTGCGCGACGTCTACGAGGCGGCGGGTGAGATAGCCGGAGTCGGCCGTCTTTAACGCCGTGTCGGCAAGACCTTTACGGCCGCCGTGCGACGAGATGAAATATTCGAGAACCGAAAGACCCTGGCGGAAGCAGGACTTAACGGGGACTTCTATCTTTTTACCCTGAGGGTTTACCATCAGGCCGCGCATGCCGGAGAGCTGCTTCATCTGGTCGATAGAGCCGCGCGCGCCCGAATTTGCCATCATCCAGATGTGGTTGAACTTATCGAGCGATTTTTTCAAAGCTTCGGTTACGGCGTCGGTGGCGTCGTCCCATGCCTTGATAACGGCATTGTATCTTTCCTCTTCGCGAAGCAGACCGCGCTGGAACTTGCGCTCTATCTGCGAAACTTTCTTTTCGGTTTCGGCAACGATCTCCTTTTTGGCGGCAGGAATGTGCATGTCGAATACCGACGTGGTTATTGCGCCGACGGTGGAGTATTTGTAGCCGAGCGACTTGATTTTATCGAGCACGTCCGCGGCCTTGGGCGCGCCGCCCGTTTTGAACGAGCGGTCTACTATGGAACCGAGGTGCTTTTTGCCGACGGCCACCGCGCCCTTCAAGAATTCGTACGAAATTTCGTACTTTAAATAATCTTCGGGCTTTTCGCGCTTGACGAAGCCGAGATCCTGGGGCATCTGATTGTTGAATATGATGCGGCCGACGGTGGTTTTAACCGTGCCCTGAACGGTTTGGCCGTTATAGGGCGACTTGGGATCGTCTATTTTTACGGTACGGCGGACGTAAACTTCGTCCTGCATGTGCACATATTTGGTTTGATAGGCCATCATCACTTCGTCTTCCGAAATGTAGATGCCGGGCACATACTTTTCGGCACCCTCTTCGCCCTCGGCGCACTCAACGTATCTGTCGCCCGTCCAGCGGTAATACTTGCCCTCTTCCCTGCGGATGATGGTAAGATAGTACGCACCCAATACCATATCCTGCGCGGGTTGCATAACGGGCTTGCCGTCGGAGAGTTTTAAGATGTTGTTGCACGAAAGCATTAAAAATCTTGCTTCGGCCTGGGCCTCGATGGACAGGGGAACGTGCACGGCCATCTGGTCGCCGTCGAAGTCGGCGTTGAACGCCGTACATACGAGGGGATGGATCTTTATTGCCCTGCCTTCGATGAGGATGGGTTCAAACGCCTGAATGGACAGGCGGTGCAGCGTGGGCGCACGGTTTAAAAGTACGGGATGGTCTTTGATAACCTCTTCCAGCACGTCCCAAACGAAGGGTTTGGCCTTTTCGACGGTGCGCTTCGCGCTCTTTATATTGTGGCACTGGCCGCTTTCGACCAGCTTTTTCATTACGAAAGGTTTAAACAGCTCTATGGCCATCTCCTTGGGCAGACCGCACTGATAGAGCTTTAATTCGGGACCGACGACGATTACCGAACGGCCGGAATAGTCTACGCGCTTACCCAAAAGGTTTTGGCGGAAACGGCCCTGCTTGCCGCGAAGCATGCCCGAAAGGGATTTAAGTTCGCGGTTGGAAGGCCCCGAAAGAGCCTTGCCGCGCTTGCCGTTATCGATGAGAGCGTCTACCGCCTCCTGCAACATGCGCTTTTCGTTTTTGACTATCATGTCGGGAGCGCCCAGCTCCATCATGCGCTTTAAGCGGTTGTTGCGGTTGATTACCCTGCGGTAGAGGTCGTTGAGGTCGGAGGAGGCGAACCTACCGCCGTCGAGCTGAACCATTGGTCTGAGTTCGGGCGGAAGCACGGGAAGAACGGTTAAAATCATCCATTCGGGGCGGTTGCCGCTCTTGCGGAAGGATTCGAGTATCTCTATCCTCTTTATCGCCTTTACCTTCTTTTGGCTGGCAGTGCTCTTTTCGATGACCGCGCGGGTGGCTTCGCACTCCTTGTCGAGGTCGACGGCCATTAAAAGTTCGCGGATGGCTTCGGCACCCATGCCGACTTTAAGACCCGTTTTTGAAGAGTCGCCGTACTGCTCTTCGATGTCCTTTAATTCCTTGTCGTTGATTACCTGCTTGTATTCGAGCGTGGGCACGGTGCCGGGATCGAGCACGACGTAGGACGCGAAGTATATTACGCTTTCGAGATTCTTGGGCGACATATCGAGGATAAGACCTATCCTTGAAGGAACGCCGCGGAAGTACCAGATGTGCGATACGGGGGCGGCAAGTTCGATGTGCCCCATTCTTTCGCGTCTTACCTTTGCGCGGGTGACTTCGACGCCGCACTTTTCGCAAATGACGCCCTTGTAGCGTATGCGCTTATATTTTCCGCAGTGACATTCCCAGTCCTTCATCGGGCCGAAGATGCGCTCGCAGAACAGACCGTCGCGTTCGGGCTTCTGAGTTCTGTAATTTATGGTTTCGGGCTTGGTTACTTCGCCCTTGGAAAGACTTCTTATCTTTTCGGGAGAAGCAACGCCGATCTTAATGGAGCAAAAATCGTTTAATTCAAACATCTATCCGACCTCCCTTTACTGCTTGTCGTCTTCCTCGTCGGAAGGTTCTTCGTCGTCATCTTCGGCGGCGTCTTCGTCCGCGTCGAACAGCGTGTATTTATCGCCCAGATCGTCATCGTCGCCGAAATCGTCGACATCCTCGTCGGAGAACAGCTCCTTAGAGGCGAAGTTGTCGTCCTCGTCGTCGGTGTCGAACAGCTGGAAGCCGTCGAGATCTTCGTCTTCGACGGTTGCGGGAGCAACGCTGCCGAGTTCGAACTCCTCCTCGGGCAGAGCGTTTTCGCGCTCTTCGGCTTCGCGCACATGAGCGTTGGGAATGGCCTCGTCCTCGTCGTCGAGTTCGCGGATGATAAGCTCTTCGCCGCTTTCGGTGAGAACCTTTACGTCGAGAGCGAGCGACTGCAACTCTTTAAGCAGCACTTTGAACGCTTCGGGAATTCCCGGTTCGGAGATGTTGTTGCCCTTGACTATGGATTCGTAAGTCTTTACGCGGCCGACGATGTCGTCCGATTTGACGGTGAGGATCTCTTGCAGAATGTGGGCCGCGCCGTAAGCTTCGAGAGCCCACACTTCCATTTCGCCGAAACGCTGGCCGCCGAACTGGGCCTTGCCGCCGAGGGGCTGCTGGGTAACCAGACTGTAAGGGCCTATCGAGCGGGCGTGGATCTTGTCGTCGACGAGGTGGATGAGTTTTATCATGTACTGAACGCCGACGGTGGAGCGGTTTTCGAAGGGTTCGCCCGTTCTGCCGTCGTACACCTGTATCTTGCCGTCCACACGGCCTTCGGGATTGAGTATGTTGTTTTCTTCGAACAGCTGCTTTATGTCCTGTTCGGTCGCGCCGTCGAATACGGGGGTGGCTATCTTCCAGCCGAGCTGCTTGCACACGAGGCCGAGATGCACTTCGAGCACCTGACCGATGTTCATACGCGAGGGCACGCCGAGGGGGTTGAGAACTATCTGCAAAGGCGTGCCGTCGGCAAGGAAAGGCATATCCGCCTGGGGCAGTACGCGCGAAATTACGCCCTTGTTGCCGTGGCGACCGGCCATCTTGTCGCCGACCTGTATTTTACGCTTCTGCGCGATATATACGCGCACCAATTTGTTTACGCCGGGGGCAAGCTCGTCCTTGTTTTCGCGGGTGAACACCTTTACGTCGACGACTATGCCGCCTTCGCCGTGGGGAACTTTTAATGAGGTATCCCTTACTTCTCTTGCCTTTTCGCCGAATATGGCGCGCAGCAGTCTTTCTTCGGGAGTGAGCTCGGTTTCGCCCTTGGGGGTGACCTTGCCGACGAGAATGTCGCCCGTGGTTACCTCGGCGCCGATGCGGATTATGCCGTTTTCGTCGAGGTCTTTAAGCGCGTCTTCCGACACGTTGGGAATATCGCGCGTTATCTCCTCTTCGCCCAGCTTTGTGTCGCGGGCTTCGGTTTCGTGTTCTTCGATGTGGATGGAAGTGAACACGTCGTCCTGCACGAGTTTTTCGGAGATGAGGATGGCGTCTTCGTAGTTGTAGCCCTCCCACTCCATATAACCTATGAGGATATTTTTGCCGAGAGCAAGTTCGCCGTTGTTTGTGGCGGGGCCGTCGGCTATTATTTCGCCCTCTTCAACGCGGTCGCCCGTGTTTACGATGGGACGCTGGTTTAAGCAGGTGTTCTGGTTGGAACGTTCGAATTTCTTTAATTTATATTCGGTTACGGTGCCGTCCTCTTCCCTTATTTTAATGAGGTCGGAGGCGCAGCCCACAACGACGCCCGCCTTTTTAGCGCGCACCATTACGCCCGAATCGCGGGCGATGGCGGCTTCGATGCCGGTTGCGACTATCGCGCTTTCGGTCTTCATGAGGGGAACGGCCTGACGCTGCATGTTTGAACCCATCAGCGCGCGGTTGGTATCGTCGTTTTCAAGGAAGGGTATGAGCGCGGTGGCTACCGATACGAGCTGCTTGGGCGAGACGTCCATGTAGTCCATCTTTTCGGGGGCGAGCTCGGTTATGAGATCGCGGTGACGGCAGCCGACGTGAACGTTTACGAAGTGGTTGTTTTCGTCGAGCGGTTCGTTGGCCTGGGCAACGACGTACTTATCCTCTTCGTCGGCGGTGAGGTAATCGACGTGGTCGGTTACGGTTGCAACGCCGTTTTCGTCCTTTACGACCTTGCGGTAGGGCGACATTATAAAGCCGTATTCGTTGACCTTGGCAAAGGTTGCAAGCGAAGATATAAGGCCTATGTTCTGACCTTCGGGAGTTTCGATGGGGCACAGACGGCCGTAGTGCGAGTGGTGAACGTCGCGCACTTCGAAAGTTGCCCTGTCGCGGTTTAAACCGCCGGGACCGAGGGCAGAGAGCTTGCGCTTGTGGGTAAGTTCGGCGGCGGGGTTGGTCTGATCCATGAACTGCGACAGCTGCGAAGAGCCGAAGAATTCGCGGATGACGGCCGAAACGGGACGCACGTTAACAAGGCCGGAGGGCGTAACTTCCATTGCGTCCTGCGTTGCCATGCGCTCTTTTATAAGCTTTTCAAGGCGGGATATGCCTATGCGAAGCTGGTTTGTTAACAGTTCGCCCACCGAACGCACGCGGCGGTTGCCGAGGTGGTCGATGTTGTCTATCGTGCCGATGCCGTATTGAAGGTCGATGTTGGTGGAAATGGCGGCAACTATGTCGTCGACGGTGATATGCTTATGGTTGAGCTTTTCAACGACGGGCTTTATGGCCTTCTTTTCGTCGGCGTCGAGTTCGGTTTTGTCGCTGCCCAAAAGCATGTTGAACACCTTGCAGGCTTCAACAAACTTTATGCGCTGTTCGCGCCTCTTTTCCCTGTTCTTCTTCTCTTCGGGCTTTTCGTCGTCGGAAACGGGAAGTTCTTCGCAGTAATATACGGAATTGATGCGGTCGACATACTTTTCGGCCACCTGTTCGCACATCTGCGTTTTGCACTCTTCGGCCAGCTCCTTCATGAACAGGAAGTTGGGAAGATAAATGGTGGGCAGCAGTCCGAACATTTTGGGGTTTTTATCGGATACCGATTTGAAATTTACGGTATTGTTTGCGATTATTTTGTGCTTTATCTGGCCGCGGACGGGATCGTTTACCCAAACGAAAACTTCGTTTACGCCGGCGTCCTGAATTTCGAAGGCCATGGCTTCGCCTTCAACGACGTCGCCGGCATGGGCGAGTATTTCGCCCGTTTGGGGATTTACGACGTCTTCGGCTAGCTTGCAGCCGGGAAGACGATAAGCCAGATTGAGCTTTTTATTGAACTTGTATCTGCCTACTTTTACAACGTCGTATCTGCGAGGATCGAAGAAGAGATTGTTTAAGTGCTGCTTCACCGAAGCTTCGGTGGGCACTTCGCCGGGGCGCAGACGACGGTACAGTTCGACAAGGCCGTCGCTTTCGGACTTGGTTGCGTCTTTGGCGATGGTGTTTTCGATCATCTGATCGTCGGCGAAAAGATTTAAAATAGCTCTGTCGGAGCCGAAGCCGAGTGCGCGCAAAAGAACCGTGGAGCAAATTTTACGCTTTCTGTCTACATGCACCCACTGAACGCCCTGGGCGTCCTGTTCGAATTCGAGCCACGCGCCGCGGTTGGGGATGACGGTGGTGCCGAACATCTCCTTGCCCGTCTTGTCCACTTCCTTTGCGTTGTACGCGCCGGGAGAACGGACGAGCTGCGATACGATTACGCGCTCCGCGCCGTTGATTATGAACGAGCCGGAATCGGTCATCAGCGGGAATTCGCCCATGAATACGTCCTGATCGATAACCTCGTCCTTGACCTTGTTTACAAGCCTGACCTTGACGTGCATGGGAAGCGCGTAAGTTGCGTCGCGGTTGCGGCACTCCTTTTCGTCGTACTTGGGCTTGTCGTCGAACCAGTGATCGAGGAAATACAGCTCGTAGTGGTCGGAATAGTCGGTTATAGGCGAAAAATCTTCAAAAACTTCGCTTATGCCCTCGTTAATGAACGTGGCATAGCTCGATTTTTGAATTTCGACGAGATCTGGAATGTCGATGACTTCGTTGATCTTGCCGAATTTGCGCCTTTCCGTTTTGCCATACTTGTGAACGGGTAAATCCATTAAAGTTTGCTGCTCCTTTACGTTAATTTTACTTTATTTCACAATCGGCTATTATGCGTATATATCTTTTCACCGCAAACAAAGCGAAAGTTACAAAATTTTACATGTTTTGCCCCGGCAAAAATTATTTTGCCGCACCCCTTGACAAAAATTTTGAAAAAAGACCGCGCGCACCGCACTGTTTTAAGCGCATAAAGCTTTACAAAACGCGACTTTTAATATATAATCTATAAATGCAAAGGGTTAAACGGGTGTGCGCACGGCTCTTTCAACTACCGAAAAATTGCTTAAAAATACAAAAAATCGGCAAAGTGCGCATTGTAATACATTATAGTATTATATTCCCGCTTAAAAGCAAAGTCAAGCGGTTTTTAAAAGATTTTTTAAAATAATATAAAAGAGCGTTATTTTAACATGGAAAGCATGAGGATAGACAAATTTTTAAAGGTTTCGCGCATATTGAAGAGACGCACGGTTGCGCAGGAAGCCTGCGCGGGCGGCAAGGTGAGCGTGAACGGCAGGGATGCAAAGCCTTCGCATCAGGTGAAACCGGGCGACGTGGTAGAGATAAATTACACAACCGGCACTCTTAAATTCAGAGTTGTTAATATTAAACAGACGACGAAGAAGGATGAAGCTTTGTCGCTGTATGAAATAATCGATTAAGGGGTTAACGCAAAGATGTTAACGCAAATCTCGGCAGGGTGTCCCTGCTGCCTTATTCCGCGAGAGCGGTGTCCGCTCCGCCATGTTCCGCGAACGAGTGTTGCTACATTATCCCGTCCGTTGCGCGGCCAACGGCGTGTCATTCTGAGCCGCCGCGCATGCGGCGTGTCGAAGAATCTACTTAGGTTGCCGCGAAGCAGTTGTTATGCAATAATGCCTGCGTTCCTACACACAAACTCTATTGTAGCCCTGCAAGATCCTTCGACTTCGCGCCTCGCTTTTCGCTCGGCACTTCGCTCAGGATGACAGGACAGGCGGCGTGTCGCCGCTGCCGTGTTCCGCGAACGGGCGTTATTGCATTGCGCAACTTTATGCAGACATTATTATTTAATAAGAATTTGTATTTTGAACTTAGAATCAACATAAAAGGAACATACAACAAATCCAATGCTGAAAATCTTACTGGAAAAACTTAAAGAGGCGGTGACTTCGGTTGCACCCGTGGCGGTGATAGTGCTTATAATTTCTTTCACTCCCGCGGTGGAACTTACGGCCACGGAGCGGACGGCGTTTATTGTTTCGGCCGTCGCGCTTATTTTGGGCATCGCGCTGTTTAACCTCGGCGCGGATCTTGCCATGACGCCCATGGGCGAACAGACGGGCGCGGGTCTTACGAAATCGAAAAAGATAAGCGTGTTGCTTTCGGTATGCTTTGTGATGGGACTGCTTATAACGGTGGCCGAACCCGACCTTACCGTGCTTGCAAATCAGGTGAAAGACATAATGCCGGGCGGCGCGGACGCGGGAAGAATGGCACTTATTATAACCGTGGGCGCGGGCGTGGGCATATTTTTGGTGATAGCCGTTTTGAAGATCGTGTTCAAAAAAGATTTGGCCATGCTTATAATGTTCTTTTACCTGATGCTGTTTGCGGTGTGCGCGGTTATGGCGGAACAGGGCAAGTTTGAACTTATCCCGCTTTCGTTCGATTCGGGCGGGGTGACGACAGGACCGATAACCGTGCCGTTTATCATGGCTTTGGGCGTGGGCATTGCCGCCACCGCGGGCGGCAGAAACGCCAATGAAAATTCGTTCGGTTTGGTGGCCATGTGCTCGGTGGGGCCGATAATAGCGGTTATGGCTCTTTCGCTTTTTACCGACGGCAGCCTTGAAAGCTACGACACCTCCATTTACGACATAGAAAACTACCTCGGCGCGCACATGGGCGAGCTGATCCTGAGCAAAATGCAGGACGTGGCAATAGCCCTTGCGATGATTGCCGTATTCTTTTTGATATTGCAATTCACCGTGCTGCGCCTGCCAAAACAAAAGCTGATACGCATAGGCATAGGCATAGCCTATACATATGTGGGGCTGGTGGTGTTTTTGACCGCCGTGGAGATAGGCTTTATGCCCATAGGTTTTAAAATAGGCGAACAGATAGCCGCATTCAGTCAGCCTCTGCTTGTGGTCTTGGGCTTCATACTTGGACTTGTGGTGGTGCTTGCAGAGCCTGCCGTGCATGTTTTGAACAAGCAGGTCGAAGAGATTACGGGCGGCGGCGTCAAAAAGCTTGAAATGATGATAGCCCTTTCGGTTGCCGTGGGCATATCCATAGGGCTTTCGCTGATAAGAATGCTGTACGGATTTTCGATACTGTACTATCTGATACCCGGATACCTTATATCGCTGGGGCTTTCGTTCTTTGTGCCGCGCATATACACGGCGATAGCGTTCGATTCGGGCGGGGTGGCCAGCGGGCCGCTTACTTCAAGCTTTATACTCCCCCTTGCGATAGGCGCGTGCGAAGCCGCGAGCGGCAACGCGAATATATACAGTTTGGCCTACGGAGTGGTGGCCATGGTAGCGATGACGCCACTTATAACCATTCAGCTTTTGGGCTTTAAGGCCGTGGCAAGCGCGAAAGTGCGCGAAAAGATCGTGCTTAAACGCATACTTGCGGCCGACGACGAACAGATAATTTATTTTAAGTGAGGCGAGATATGACCGAAAAAAAGAGCGGAACGCCCCGCGCGAAGGCGCGCAGGATCAGGCGGCCCGCCGAGGAAAAAAATGCTGAAAAAGTGCAGCTTTCGGACAGGCTGGAACTGCTTGTTACCGTTGTAAACCGAAATAAAGCGGAATATTTTGCCGATCTTTTGACGGGGTTTGAAGTGAACATGCAGCTGTTTGTGCCCGCGCGCGGCACGGCCGACGCGAAAACTTTGAGCTATCTGGGCCTGACCGACGCTGACAAGGGCGTAATTTTAAGCGTTATAAGACACAGCAGGGTGAACGACGCGCTGAATATGCTTGACGAAAAATTCAAAACGGTGCGCGGCGGAAAGGGCATTGCGTTCACCATTCCGTTTACCAGCGTGATAGGCGCGCTGATATTCGGATTTTTAAGCAACAACAGATCGATGATTAAGGAGGGCAGGCAATGACAGGTTACGAAGTGATATTCTGCATAGTAAACGACGGATTTTCGGAGGCGGTGATGGACGCCGCAAAACAGGCGGGCGCGCGCGGCGGCACGGTGATGCATGCCCGCGGCACGGCCAATCAGGAGGCAGAAAAGTTTTTCGGCATAACCGTTCAGCCCGAAAAAGAGATAGTTATGATACTTGTGCCCGCGGAAATAAAGGACGATGTGCTACATGCGATCTACCGCGACGCCGGGCTTAAAACCGCGGGACAGGGCATTGCTTTTTCGATGGCGGCCGACAACGTTGTGGGGATAACCCCCGCCCCCTCCCCCGTCGGCGGCAAGGATGAAAAACGATGAAAGTTTCGGCAATAATCTGCGCGGCGGGCAGGGGCGAACGGGCAGGATTCGGCAAAAACAAACTGCTGGCCCCGCTTTGCGGCGCACCCGCGCTTTACCACACGCTTAAAGCGTTCGACGCAGACTGCATAGACGAGGTTATAGTTACATATTCGCCGCATGATATAGGCGAAATACGCGCGCTGTGCGCTCCGTTCGGATATAAGTGCGTTCAGGGCGGTGCGACGCGCTCTTTAAGCGTTTTTAACGCCCTTAAAGAGTGCACCGGCGACATCGTGCTGATCCACGACGGTGCGCGGCCGTATGTAACCGAAGAGACGATAAAAGGCTGCATAGCCGGCGTTGAAAAGAACGGTTCGGGCATATGCGCCGTGCCCGTGACGGACACTATAGCGGTTGCCCGCGGCGCAAGGATATGCGAGGTGCCCGACCGCTCAACGCTGTTCGCGGTGCAGACCCCGCAGGGCTTTATGCTTGACGATATACGCGCCGCTTACGAACGGGCGAAAGACGACGGCGGCGCGTACACCGACGACAGCGCGGTATTCAGGCGGTATATCGGCGAGCCCGCGCTGTGCGAAGGCAGCCGAGAGAATATTAAACTGACCTATAAAAGCGATTTCGCCGCGATATATCCGCCGCTCAACGCCGCAAGAGGACAGGCGGCGGGCATTGGCGCGGACGTGCACGTTTTCGGCAGAGAACAAAACTATGTTACGCTGTGCGGCGTGAGAGTGCCCAACGACTGCGGACTTATAGCCCACAGCGACGGCGACGCGCCCGTACACGCGCTGATGGACGCACTGCTTTCGGCGGCGGGACTGGACGACATTGGCCATCTGTTTCCCGACACCGACGACGCGTATTCGAACGCGGACAGCATGGAACTTCTTAACAAGGTAGTATCCCTGCTTGCCGGGCGCGGATTGAAACCGTTGAACGCAAGCATAACAATACGCGCGGAGAGGCCGCGCATATACCCCCACATATCGGCGATGAAAGAGCGCGTGGCCCGCGCGCTGGGCATAGACGAAACCAGGCTTGGCATATCGGCCGGCACTTGTGAAAAGCTGGGCTTTGTGGGGGAAGGACTGGGCATAGAGGCCGCGGCGACGGTACTTTTGGAGAAAACGGATGGCTAAGAGCAACACTGTATTCGTATGCGCGGAGTGCGGCGCAACCAGCCCGCGCTGGCTGGGCAGATGCCCTTCGTGCGGGAAATTTAACACAATGGCCGAAGAAGCGGTTAAAGAGAGCAAACCGGAGAGAACAAAGAGTGCGGTATATGCCGCGCCCGGGGCCAAAAAACTGCGCGAAGTTAGCTTTGAACGTTTCGACCGCACGCCGAGCGGAATATCGGAGTTCGACACCGTTTTGGGCGGCGGGATAGTTACCGGTTCGCTTGTGCTGCTGGGCGGAGATCCCGGAATAGGCAAATCGACCCTTTTAACGCAGATAGCCGCCCACCTTTCGCTTACGCGCAGAGTTTTATATTTTTCGGCGGAGGAGAGCTGCGCGCAGGTTAAGATGCGCGCAGAGCGGCTGAACCTGGACTGCGACGACTTTTTGATAATAAACGACACCTGCATAGACAACCTTGAAAACGAGCTGGAAGGCGTGGAAATTTGCATAGTCGACTCCATTCAGGCGGTGTATACCGACGACCTCTCCTCCTCTGCAGGCTCGGTGGGACAGGTGCGGGAGTGCGCGGCAAAGCTTATGCGCATTGCAAAGAGCCGCGGCATAACATTTTTTATAGTGGGTCACGTTACGAAGGAGGGCGCGCTGGCCGGCCCCAAAGTGCTTGAACACATTATGGACACAGTGCTGTACTTCGAGGGCGAAAATCAGGAAAACTACCGCATACTGCGGGCCGTAAAGAACAGGTTCGGAAACGTATCGGAAGTGGGCGTGTTTGAAATGACCGATCACGGAATAATTGCCGTTACCGACTATTCGGGCATATTCCTTTCGGAGAGCCGCGGTCAGGAGGCCGGGTGCGCCGTAACGCCCGCGCAGACGGGCAACAGGTGCATGAACGTTGAAATTCAGACGCTGATTTCGAAGACATCGTTCGGACAGCCGAGGCGCATGCCGCTGGGACTGGACTATAACAAGCTTGTGCTGCTTTTGGCCGTGCTTGAAAAGAGGTGCGCGCTGCCCTTTTACAGCTACGACGTTTACATAAACGTTATGGGCGGAATAAAGCTGAGCGAACCCGCATGCGATTTGGCGATGTGCGCGGCTTTGGCTTCGGCGCACAAGGACGTTCCCATAGACAAATACACGGCAGTGTTCGGAGAAGTGGGTCTTACGGGCGAGGTGCGCGCCGTTTCCTATGCCGAAAAAAGAGTGCAGGAATGCGTTAAAATGGGCTTTAAACGCGTTATACTGCCCGCCAAAAACATGAAGTCGGTGGCAAAGTACGCCGACAAAATAAACATAGTGCCGGTGCTTTATGTGAACACCATGATAAAAACTCTGTTTAAAAATTGCGATTGACCCTTGACGAATGAAAATTTAATGGTATAATATTAATTGAAAAAGCAAGGCGACAGCCTTTTAAGGAGATTGCAATGATTATTACAGTATCGCGTCAATTCGGCAGCGGCGGCAGGGAAGTGGGAAAACGACTTGCCGACGAGCTTAACCTGCTTTATTATGACAGGGAACTGGTTACCGACATAGCCGAACACACCGATTTAAACGAGAGCTATGTTTCGTCCGTGCTGGAAAACGGCGGATTTAAGAATTATGCATTTACTTTTGGCAGGAGCATGCCGTTCGTATCGCCCACTCCCGCCCCCGTAACCGACGTGCTTGTTGCACAGCAGCGCATTATAAAGGCCATAGGCGAAAAGGGCAACTGCGTTATAGTGGGCCGCTCGGCAGACGTTATTTTAAAGGACTACAAGCCCTTCCGCATATTCGTGTACGCCGACGACGACAGCAAGATCGCGCGCTGCCGCGCCCGCGCGCCCGAAACCGAGCACTACACCGACAAGCAGATGCTTAAACAGTTTAAAGAGATAGACGGCGGCAGAAAAAAGCTGCACGATCTGCTGGGCGTGCATCCCTGGGGCGACAAGGCCAACTACGACATGATGATAAACACCACCAACCTTGACATTAAGGCCGTTATCCCCGCGCTTGCCGAATATATAAGACAAGTAACCAAAAAATGAGTTTAAGCGCGCGGCGCGCAAATGCGCGCCGCGCGCTTTATCCTGCCGCGAATGCCGCATAGTAAAAATATCCCCGCATGACTGCGGGGATATTTTATTACTTCTTCTTTTTCTTCTTCTTTTTCTTGTCCTTATCTTTATCCTTGTCTTTATCCTTTTTCTTTTCGCTCTTTTCGGCGCGAACGTACTCTTCCTCTTCGTCATAGTCGTAGGCGGGAACGGGTCTTGCGGCTCTGCGGGGAGCAGGCGCTGCATACGCGGCCCTGACGACGGGTTGTTCTTCCAACACTTCTTCGGGCACGGACGAATTGAACCTGTCGCCGTTGCACACGAGATAGCCGTTTTCGCTTTTAATAAATACAAGCTTATCGCCAGTATCAACGCCCAGCTGCATGCGCACGGCCTTTGGAATGGTTATCTGACCCTTGGAAGTAAGTTTTGCTATTTCCATACTTTTCCTCCGTAAATTTAAGCAAGAGAACTTTTTTAACGCGCGTCGGCCGCACACCGCAACAGGATGCCGCAAACAAGAATGCAGCGCGAAAAAAGCGCGCAATTTGATAAAAATTCCTTACTTTTCTTACATTGTACAATCATTTTTGCCGAATGTCAAGTAAAGGAAAACATTTCCTTTAAATTCTGACATATTTTTTTGACGTTACGGCCAACATATTGTTGCAAGGGCAGGCTTACATGTGCCTTACGCTTAAAACCCGCCGCGGGGAAAGGCGGATTTAATTGAAGCGTTGCACACATGAAAAGGTTTGCACTTTATATGGCGGAGCGCGCGCTGTACGTTTTTTGCGGCGGGCGGTCTGCCGCAAGGAGTTACTATGGAAAAGAAACAGACAAAACAAAAGAACTGCCAGAGCAAGAAATCTGCCGGCAATTCTGCCAAAAGCCAGAAGGACTGCAAAAGCTGCAAGTAAACTTGACTTTGCAAGCCGTGAAGATCCGTTTGGCAGCTATACGGGAGTTTGCAGCGACCCCGCCGATGTGCCCGTGCAGGACGCCGACGATCTTTGATTTTTGCGCCGCCGAGCAAAAATTTGCGCTGCGGAACGCTTAAAACTTATGGCGGGCGGCGGCAAAACTTGGGTTTTGCCGCCGCCTTACATATCTTTAAACGGCTTT
This sequence comes from uncultured Clostridia bacterium, assembly GCA_944367955.1. GTDB lineage: Bacteria > Bacillota > Clostridia > Christensenellales > Borkfalkiaceae > Coproplasma. Next base: position 2,467 of record CALVWU010000027.1, on the reverse strand, counting down.
CGGTAAATTTTTTCTTGAAATAGTCATTTCTACCCCCCCCCTTGCATTTTTTTAATCGGTGTGCTATAATTGCATTGACGATAAAAATACAGGGAGTGTTTCATGCCTGCAATTTTAAAATATATCATCGAATGCGTTATAGGCATTCTTGCAATATTTTTAACGCTCGGCATACTGTTTTTATCCTGCCGGGCGGCAATGGCCCCGCCCGAAATCACGGGCGAACCCGACGACGGGCTGTGGCTTTATAAACGCGGAACGAGATGGCGCACCGACATGAAAAATCCGGAATACCTTGTTACCGAAGCTGAATATAACGGCACAATCTACGACAATGTTTACTACTACGACACGCTCTATTGCGGCGACAGCGTGTTTTTGTGCATGGATTACTACGAGGGCGAAGACCCGGAAATGCAGTATACGACAAGTTTTATTGTAGAACACGACCTTAAAACAAAGAACAACACGGTGATTTACAACTGCAACGAGTCGATGAACATTCTGTTCGTCAGCAGCGACAAAAGCCGCATCGCCGTGCAGACGGACAGCCAAAAATTTATACTTAAAGACGGACAAACGGAAAGCAGCTGCGAAGCAAGCCGCCGCATGCTGTTTTCGGACGAGTATGTAGCCTATTACGTCGGCGGCGACCTGTATTATAAAACATGGACGGATGAGGACTGGGCGCACCATGAAACGCGGTATATCGACGACGCGCTGAACGACGGCAACATATTATACCTTAGGTCGAGCGTGCTGCTTGACGGCACCGGGGATTACTTTGACCGATTTGAAATTTTTGACATGACCGACGGGCGCAGCGTTGAACTAAATTCGCCCAAAGACGGCACGAGCTGCCTGTTCGACCACGAAACGGGTTGTTACGCTTTGGCAAACATTTCGGGGGACGGCACGCGCACGGGCGGCTATAAGATGTATAAATTCGACAAGGAAACCTTTACATCGGCCTTTGTTGCCGACTTTCCTGCGACCGACGCCGATCTGTTTCGCATCGAAAGCCACGACAACTATATCGAATTGGGCGGATATGACGCCGAAAGCGACTACAAGACAATTTGGTTTGACGCGGCAACGGGGCAGTTTTTGCAGAGTTCGCCCCTGCCCGAACGCAAAATACTGGGCGAATTCGGCGACTATTATTTTTATTGCAGCGAAAAGTCCGCCGGTTTTTTCGGCGGTCCGAACCATGCGCTGCACCGCGTTAAAAAGAGCACGGGCAAAGACGACGTTATGGCCGTTATCCAAAGTTCGGACGAGCCGTACATATTCGACGCGATACTCGACTATTGAACTACATTAAAACATGCTGACGCCGCCGCGACAATTCTGTCGCGGCGGCGCACATTTTTAAAGGGTTCAGTTTTTGCCGCAGTGTCCGCCGCAATCGTGGTCGCCGCCGTGACAGCCGTGGCCTTCGCCGTGTTCGTGGTCGTGGTGATCGCAATGCACGTTCGGATCGTAGCCGAGCTCGCCCGCAAGATAGGCATTTACCGCGTCGTCGGCTTCACCCGAAACGCCGCCGTAAAGCTTTATTCCCGCCTGCGCGAGGGCGGCCTGCGCGCCGCCTCCTATACCGCCGCAGATCAAAACTTCGACTCCGCGTTCCCTTAAAAATCCGGCCAGCGCGCCGTGGCCGCTGCCCTCGGTGTCAACCACCTGCGTCGAAAGCACCTTGCCTTCGGACGCTTCGTAAATTTTGAACTGTTCGGTATGGCCGAAATGCTGAAAGACTTTGCCGTCTTCGTAAGTTACAGCTATTTTCATTTTTCACCTCTTATATCTAAAGGCCGGACATGCAGCCTTTATTGCTTTAAATACTTTATTATTCTTGCCGGATTGCCGGCGATCACGACGTTGGAAGGGAACGATTTTGTAACCACCGCACCGCTGCCCACCACCACGTTGTCGCCCAGCGTTACGCCGGGATTGATTACGGCGCGGCCGCCTATCCAGCAGTTATTTCCTATCGTTACGGGTTTGCCGAGTTCAAGACCGGATATTCGGGTGGCTTCGTCGAGCGGGTGACACGCCGTATATATGCCCGCCTGCGGAGCGATGAGGCAATTATTGCCTATGGTGACATTGCATACATCCAGAATAACCACGTCGTAATTGACGAAAAAATTTTCGCCGACGTGGATATTGCAGCCGTAGTCGCACCAAAACCCTCTGCCCAGCACGACGTTTTGCCCGCAGCTGCCCAAAAGCTTTTTGGCTATGGCACTGCGTTCCTCTTCGCCGAGTCTGCCGAAGTTGAGTTCTTCGCACAGCTCTATCGCCCTTGTGTGCATGGCGGCAAGTTCGGGATCGCTTGCCGTGTATAGTTCGCCCGACAGCATCTTTTGCTTTTCTGTCATAGCGCGCTTTACAAGATACCGTTTATAAATTCTTCGGGATCGAAAAGTTCGATGTCTTCAAGCTTTTCGCCCACGCCTGTGAACAT
>CALVWU010000026.1 GCA_944367955.1 uncultured Clostridia bacterium | reverse complement strand
TCATTGCAAAAACATACATACAATGTGAGAGATTTCTCCATGCGTTCGCTGTCGCTCACTTAGTCGAAATGACAGGGAGGGGAGGAACGCAGGCATGATTGCATAAACAATCGCTTTGCGGCGGCTCAGAATGACAGATGGGGGATACCGCAAAATTTGCGGTAAAAACTTACATCGATATAATTTTTTTTCAACAAATTGTTGCTTTTTGCAATAATTTATGATATAATATACATAGTAAATCTGCATTGCGGGATTTATTAAATATTTGATTTGGAGGAATCAATAATGAAACTTTTAAAACGTGTTATTGCAATAAGCGGCGCGGCCGCATTGATTGCGGGCGGCGCGGCGTTTTCCGCATGCGCCAACGGCGAAGACGACGCCAAGACGTTCGATAACGTCATCACCGCCACTGCCGACGCGGGGTATAAGAGCGCGGATATTTCCGGCGGCTTCACCGCAACCATGACCATGACGGCAAACGGCGCGGATGTGTCGCGGGATATAACCGCCGCAATTTCGGGCGTAAGGTCGCTCTCTTCGCTTTCAAGCGACATAAAGGTTGTGGCCGAAGGCACCGGCATAAGTTCAAGCGCGCAGCAGGGCGAGGGCGTGGCTTATGCCTATGCCTACATGCGCGACGGCGCGATATTTACGGCATCCGCCGAGGAGGAGATAAAAGATTCCGACATAGCTTCAACGCAGTTTACGGTGGCGGATATGTTTGCCGACCTCGGTATTGCGGGCGGCATGCTTGCGTCGACGGACGGCCTGGAAGCCGATATTAAGCTTGTGGAATTTTTAAACGAACTGGGCCTTGTTACAACGGGCGATACCGCCATCACGGTGGATTGTGTGCAGCTCGTCAAATATTTTGTCGAGGGCGTGGAGGGCATCTTTGAAGACCTCACCGATACCACCACGGTCGAAGACGTCTATTCCGACGAATTTGTGAGCGATGTAATAAACGCGGCCGAAACTTTCGTATCCGCGCAGGAGCTTTACGAAATGCTCACCCTGATGTCGGGCGGAGCGGGCGGCGACGTGGCCGACCCCACCGTTCCCTCCGAAGACGTCCCTGTTGCGACGGCTGCCGAAGTGCAGGAAGAGCTTGTGCCCGTTCCCGCCGAAGGCGCAACGTTGTATGAATACATCGGCTCTCTTCTCGAAGTCGAAGTGACCGAGGGCACGGCTATGGCCGATCTCCCCGTCGTTACCCTGTTAAGCATGATGGTCGGCAGCAGCGAACCCGTATCGGCGGAAGAGTTGAAGGCTGCGGTCGAAAGCGTACTCGGCATAATAGAGTTTAAGGAAGGCGGAATGACGGTAAGCGTTCCCTCCGAGTCTCCCGTGGTGATCACCATATCCGAACTGGAAGTCGCCCTCACCGTAAAAGACGGCGTTATAACGGGCGAAACGGTCTCCCTCGATATGTCGGTAAGCGCAAGCACCACCGTAGAGAGCGTGGCGGTTCCCATGGTAATAGAGGTTCAGGCCAATCTGTCGGCTGCCTTCACAACCAAGGAAGCGACGTTAAAGGATGTCTCCGCCGGTCTTATCGCGGATGGCTCCACCATCGGCGAATATCTTGCCGGCCGCATTGCGTAAGCGCGAACAATTACATATACTACGTCAACCTGCGCGGCCCGCACATACTGTGCGGGCCGCGGTTTTCGATTTTTTCAAAGGCGCGTTAAAATGGCAATAAAGCCCTGCCGCCAAGGGTGTTCAAATCAATTGCTAATTGCCGAAAAATGTGCTAATATAATATAGAAGACACCATTCCCCGCGGGCGGCTTCGTCCGTTTTTACGGGGTTACGACAAATAATGCAGCGTTATCCGTATCACATATTATCCCAACTTAAAAAATACTGCCCCGGCGACAGAGTGCGCCTGCACATGCCCGGCCACAAGGCAGCGCGTCCATTCGCCTCGCTCTTTCCGGTGGCCGGCATCGACGTCACCGAGCTGTCCTTTTCGGACGACCTCGGCAACCCCTCTTCCGCGATCGCGCGGGCCGAGCGCGACATCGCCGAAATAGTCGGCGCGGAGCGGGCGTTCATCACCACCGACGGCTCGTCGTCGGGCGTAACGGCCTGCGTATATGCGGCGTCGCGGCGAGGCGCAAAGCTTATCGTGCCCCGCAACAGCCACAAAAGCGTATTCAATGCCTGCCGCATACTCGGCGTCGAACCCGTTATAGTGCAGGGCGAAGAGCGCGAAGGCGTAATTCTTCCTCCCCCTGCAAGAGCGATAAAGGAGCTTGTCGAAAACGACGCGAACATCTCCGGCATGATAGTCGCTTCGCCCGATTACTATGGTAATATAGCCCCGCTAAGCGAATATTCAAGGGTGTTAAAGGCCAACCGAAGACTGCTTTTTGTCGACGGCGCGCACGGCGCGCACCTCGCGCTCGAAGAGGGCAGAGAGGGCTATTGCGGCGCATTTGCCGACATGTGGGTGGACGGTGCGCATAAAACCCTGCCCGTGCTCACGCAGGGCGCGTATGTGTGCGTAAACGATCCTTCGCTCATTCCCGATGTCGAAGAGGCCATGTCGATATTCCGCACCACTTCGCCGTCCTATCCCGTGATGGCCTCGGTGGAGTACGGCGTAAAATATTATGTAAATAACCCCAAAAAATTGCAGCGTGCAAAACATGCGGCTGAAGAATTTAAAAACCGCATGTCCGCGTTCTCTTTCTATCCCTCGCGCGACTGGGCCAAGATAGCCATCGACTTCAAACCCCTCGGCGTATCGCCCGCCGTCGTGCAGGGCATGCTCGAAAAGAAGGGCATATATGCCGAAATGAACGACGGCAGGTATCTCTTGTTCTATCTGTCGCCAAGCACAACGCGGTCGGGGCTTGAAAAACTTTCCCTCGCCCTGATTGCGGCGGTGTCGTCGCGCGCGGCGCGCGCAAGTTACAGGCCGCGTTCCCGCGTGCTTCCCCCGGTTCCTCGCACATACAGCTATCTCTACGCGCTTAAAAGCCCCTGCGAATGGGTGCCCCTTTCCGAAAGCGAAGGGCGCATGTGCGCGCAGAACGCGGGCGTGTCGCCGCCCTGTTTCCCCGTGGTAATCGCGGGTGAAATAATCGGCGGCCGCGCAATCGAAATACTCGGCTCGGCCGAACACACTTTCGGCCTGTCGCAGGGCAGAATAAAAGTGGTTAAAATGCGGTGATCGCGGCATATATGCCGCCGTATGCACACTCAAACAGGAAAAATACCATGAAAGGCACATTTGTTACATTCGAAGGCTGCGAAGGTTCGGGCAAGAGCACGCAGCTTAAACTGCTCGCCCAAAAACTTGACGAAGCGGGCGCGGACTATATCCTCACGCGCGAACCGGGCGGCAGTGCCATTGCCGAGCGAATACGCGAAATAATACTCGACGGCAAAAATACGGCCATGTGCGACGAATGCGAAGCGTTGCTGTACGCCGCCGCGCGCGTTCAGCACTTAAAGGAAGTCGTCATTCCCGCTCTCGACGCGGGCAAGCTTGTAATCTGCGACCGCTATGTCGATTCCTCTCTGGCCTACCAGGGCTATGCAAGGGGATTGGGGCAGGAATATGTGGCCTCCATCAATTCGTTCGCGCTCAATGAATACCCGCCCGATCTTACGCTGTTTTTAAACATCTCGCCCGAAGCCGCGTTTGCGCGCAAGCACGGCGCGGACGAAAACGACCGCATGGAACAGCTGGGCGCGGAGTTCCACCAAAGGGTATACGAAGGGTATCTGTCCCTTGCAAAAAAATATCCCCGCATACGGCTTGTCGATTGTTCGGGCAGTAAGTACGAAACTTCGCAAAATATCTGGCGGATACTTGCAAACGAAGGCGTTGTGGGCGCGTCGCGCTGAATACGGCGTAGCGGGCGGCCCCGCGCGGTAAACCGGGAGAACGGACATATGCAACAGCTGCTGCAAAGTACAACGGCATATAAAATGTTTTCGCACGACGCGCAGTCGGGCAGACTTTCGCACGCATATATGCTGTGCTTTTCCGATTCCGCAAACCTGCGCGAAGCGTTAAAATTTTTCGCGCTCGCCCTGTTCGGGGCGCGGCCCGGCGAAAGAACGGCCGCGCTGATAGAGGACGAGAGCTTTGCCGACGTAAAGGTGTTTCCCGCAAAGGATAAAAAACCCTCGGTGTCCGACGCCGACGAAATAATCGCCGACAGCGCGCTCAAAGCCGTGGAGGGCGATAAAAAATTATATGTCTTCACTTCGTTCGAAAGCGCGTCTCCCGTCGTGCAGAACAAGCTGTTAAAGGTGCTTGAAGAGCCGCCCGCGGGGGTATATTTTTTGCTGGGCGCAACCTCGCTGTCGCCCGTGCTTTCAACGATAGCCTCGCGCGTAAAGCTTTTAACGATAGAGCCGTTTTCCGAAGGCGAGGTGTTTGCCGCGCTATGCAGAAGGGGCGGCGACGAAAAGCTCAACCGTCTTGCCGCGCGCAGCTGTGCGGGGTGCTTCGGGCGGGCAGAGGCAATGGTTTCGGGCGGGTGGTTCAAAGATATTTTTGCCGCCGCAAACGAAATATGTTCGGCCGACACCCTTGCAAAAGCGGGGGCGGTAAGTTTAAAATACGGCGACGCAAAGGAAAAGGCCGAACTTTTAGAGCAGATCCAGCTTGGCTACTTCGCGCAGCTTAAAAATTGCATTTCGCCGCATGATGCTGGCGGGGCAACGTTCACAAGGCCCGCGCTGATATACGGCATACGCGCCGTTAACCGTGCATTTGCCGACCTCAATTTCAACGCCAACTTTTCGTCGCTGCTTTTCGATCTTGCGGCGGGCGTGATAACGGAGAATTCAAAATGGAAAAAATTGTTGGTATAAAATTTAAAAACAGCGGCAAGCTGTACTATTTCGCCCCCGGCGGACAAACTTACGAAAAGGGCACCGACGTCATCGTCGAAACCTCGCGGGGGATAGAGTTTGCCACCGTTGCCGTTCCTGAACTTGAAGTGGAGGAGGAACAGATCGTTTCGCCCTTAAAGCCCGTCGTGCGCATCGCGACCGACAGGGACAGGGAAACGGTAAAACGCAACGAAGAGCGCAAGCCCGAAGCCATGAAAACGGCCCGCGAAAAGGTTGAAAAGTGCGGGCTGGTGATGAAGCTCATCGACTGCGAATTCGCCTTCGACGGCAGCAAAGTAGTCTTTTATTTCACTGCCGACGGCAGGGTGGACTTCCGCGAACTGGTAAAGGAGCTTTCGTCCGCATTCAGAATGAGGATAGAGCTCCGTCAGATAGGCATACGCGACGAAATCAAACTCATCGGCGGCATAGCCCCCTGCGGCAGAGAGTGCTGCTGCAAGAGCTGTATGCCCGATTTTAAAAAGGTGTCCATCAAAATGGCCAAAAACCAGGGTCTTTCGCTGAATCCGGGCAAAATTTCGGGGCTGTGCGGCAGGCTGATGTGCTGCCTTGCATATGAAAACGAATACTATGCCGAAGCCTGCAAGCAGGTGCCCAAGGTGGGCAGCGAGGTGCAGACGCCCGAAGGCAAGGCCCATGTGGTTAGCGTAAACATGCTCAAAATGGAAGTAAAAGTAAAAATAGAGCAGCGCGATTCGGTTATCTACCGCGATTTCCCCGCCGACAAAATAACCTTCCGCCGCGGCCCGTCGCCCGCCAGGGACGAGGGCGAAGACGATCCCGAACTTAAAAAATTGGTTCAGGAATAAAAAAACAGGCGCAACCCTCTTTACACGCGCAAAATTGTGTGATATAATAAAAATGCGGCTTGCATAGGGCCGCAAACATACAAAAATTATGGAGGATCCACCCATGGCACATGTTATCAACGACGAGTGCGTAAAGTGCGGCGCATGCGCTGCCGTTTGCCCCGTTTCGGCTATCTCCGAAGGCGCAGACAAGTACGTTGTAGACGCAGATACCTGCATCGACTGCGGTGCTTGCGAAGACGGCTGCCCCACCGGCGCAATCAAGCCCGAATAATTAAAAGGTAATCAAAAAAAGGGCGGAGAGTTTTCTCCGCCCTTTTTTTGCAAACACAGGCATATATGGTGCAATTAAAAGAGGGCGAAGTGCTCGAAGAGCTGTTCGCCGATAAAAAAATAATACAAAACGTAAATCTTTACCGCTTTACTTCCGACAGTATTCTGCTTTCGCGCTTCGCCCGCGCCAAGGCGGGCGACGTCGTGGCCGATTTTTGTTCGGGCAGCGGCATCGTCGGTCTGCATTTTTTGTGTTTAAACGCGCATATATCGGGGGTAACGCTGTTCGAAATGCAGCCCGACCTTGCAGATATGGCCGCCCGCACGATAGAGGCCGACGGCTTTTTAAACGCGAGATCGGTGTGCTGCCGCATACAGGATATAGGGCGGGAATACGACGACAAATTTTCGCTGGTGCTGTGCAATCCGCCTTACGAGCGCGGCGGCCCGCAAAATCTTGCGTATCACAAGGCCGTCTGCCGCAAGGAGATCACGGTAACTCTGCCCGAAATCATCCGTGCGGCCTATCGCAAACTCAAATACGGCGGCAGGTTCGCGCTCATAAACCGCGCCGACCGCCTGGCCGAAGTCATGTATCTTTTAAAGGATAACGGGCTTGAACCCAAGCGGCTGCAATTCGTTTCGGGCACGCCGGGCGGAAAGCCCTATCTTATAATGGCGGAGGCAACCAAGGGCGGCCGTCCCGGACTGGAACTGTTGCCCGCGGCGGTAAACTCCCCTCTCCGCTGAACAGTGTTTTCATTATGGTATATTTTGTTTCCACGCCGATAGGCAACTTAAAAGATATTTCCCTGCGCGCGATAGAAACGCTTAAAGAGGCGGACGTCATCTTTTGCGAAGACACCCGCCATTCCGTAAAGCTTTTAAACGCGTACGACATAAAAAAGCCGCTGATGGCCTGCCACAAGTTCAACGAACGCCGCGCCGCCGAAGAGATAATCGAGTGCGCCGCCGCAGGCAAACAGGTGGCGGTAATATCCGATGCGGGCATGCCGGTAATATCCGATCCCGGCAACATAGTATGCGCCCGACTGCGCGAAGCGGGGGTGCAATACACGGTGATACCCGGCGCAAACGCCTTTCTTTCGGCCCTTGTGCTTTCGGCCATGCCCGCCGAAAAGTTTGCGTTTTTGGGATTTTTGCCCGATAAACAGGGCGAGCGGCTGCGCCTTTTGCAAAAGTATAAAGACCTCGATTTAACGCTGTGCTTCCACGCCGCCCCGCAGGATGTAGACAGGTATGTTGCCGACATGTTGTCGGCGTTCGGCGACCGCTCCGCCTGCGCCGTGCGCGAGATAACAAAACTGCACGAAGAGTGTTTGCATTTCACTCTTGCAGAAGGGCTTCCCGGCGAAAAGCGCGGGGAATACGTGCTTATCGTCGAAGGCGCGTCTGCCGTGCAAAATCCCCTCAATCAGCTTTCGGAGCGCGAGCATATAGCCCGCTATATGGCCGAGGGAATGGATAAAAAGAGCGCGATAAAGCAGGCGGCAAAGGACAGGGGGGTACCCAAAAGCCGGCTGTATCCCTTCGGCATAGACCTTTAAAAGCGGCGGTCTTCGCTGCGGCAGACGGCGATAAAAATTTCGGAGTGATAATATGTCAGAAAAACAAAAACCCACACCGCCCGAAAAGGGCATAAGCATATACGAATACGAAGAAAAGTATGTGCGCAGACAAAATTCCCGCGGGGCAAAGATGCTGATCTTCGTTCTTGCGGGCGTTGCGGCGGTTATAATAATATGGTGTCTGCTTTCAATCACGATGCAGCTGTATGCGTTAAACGAGTACGCGGGCTACGTTGCCGCGGGTATATCCGCCGTCGTATTCATTGCGGTATATGTTGTGCCTTTGGTCAAGATATGCCGCTCGGACTACTTTTTAACCAACGTAAATTCCGCTCACGCGGGCAGGGCCAAAGCGCATAACAGGCGAGTGCGCCGCAGCATCGCGCTTAAAATCGTCGACTTTAATAGTTCGGTGGACGGCGCGGGCTGGTATGACGACAAGCTTGCGGGGGATTTAAGCGTGGCCTTAAAAAGCCGCGACGACGAATTGTTAAAGGCCGCGCTGACCGCCCTCTACAAGGGCAAGATAAAGCGCACCGCGCACGACATAATCTTTAAAAACGCATTAAAGAGTGCCGCATATTCCGCGCTTTCGCAGAGTTCGCGCATAGACGCGGCGTTGGTGGTGGTAGTGAATTTGCAGCTCGTAAAGGACATAGTTTTCTTATACGGCTTTCGGCCGTCCGACGCCAAACTTGTAAAAATTTTTGTCACGGTGCTGCAAAACGCGCTCATCGCATACGGGCTGGGCTCGGTTAAGATAGGCAACGGCATAGTTAAAACCATGGGCGACGCGGCCAAGGGAATTCCCATTCTCGGCACGGCCATCGCCGCGCTTGTCGACAGTTCTATTCAGGGCCTTACCAACGGCACGATGACGGCGGTGATAGGTTTTCAAACCATAAAATATTTAAACCGCGAATACAATTTGCAAAATATTTTGGACGGGGTGGAAATTTCGCAGACCGAAGAGGAGTTGCAGCAGACTTGCGCCGACATCGAACGCGAACTCAAAGGCAAGCCCGCCGCAAAAAGCGCATAGCATAAGACATCTTTTTAGTATTGTCGTCGGTACATAATCAGCCCCGCGGATATGCTTTATTCAAGCATATCCGCGGGGCTTTTGCGCGAAGCTAAGGATAATTTCGTGTGCTTCGCAAAATCAAATGCGCCCCCACCGCTGTTCGCGGAATAAGGCTGTGCAATGTCATAAAGCCTGTTCGCGGAACCTGATGCAACGGAAAGTTGCCGAGACACAGCCGCGGCGACACGCCGCCACTCTGTTCACTCTGTCATCCTGAGTGTAGCGACCGCAGGTAGCGCAATCGAAGGATCTTGCAAGGGTATAATAGAGTTTGCGTATGAGTACGCGGGCACTATCGCATTGCAACAACTTTGCGGAAACCTAAGCAGATTCTTCGATATGCCGTACGGTCGCGCAAAATCAAAGAGGGCAAACATCGTTTGCCCTCTTTGATCGTAAAATATTGTTACTATGGTGTACCCGGAGAGGCTCGAACTCTCAACGAGGGCGTCGGAGGCCCTTGTTTTATCCAATTAGACTACGGATACATAATGTTCCGCGGCGGCAAGCCGCCGCGGGCGGTTTTTAATTTGTCAAGGCATATATGCCGTTCAATCGCAATAATATGTTATTTTACATACTGCGAAATTATGTTTAAAATTATCTTTACGGTCTTTTCCATGCACGGCACGGGAATAAACTCGTTCCGCGCGTGCGCGTTCAGCCCGCCCGTGGCGATATTGGGGCAGGGCAGGCCCATAAACGAAAGGCTGCTTCCGTCCGTTCCGCCGCGCGTCGGCTCTATCTTCGGCTCCACGCCCTCGCGCCGCATGGCCTCGGCCGCTACGTCAACTATGTGCATGACCGGCTCTATCACCCGCGCGCAGTTATAATACTGGTCGCGCAGCGAAAATTTTATGCGCGCAGGATATTTCTTGTCGAACTCTTCGGCCACGGCCCTTACAAAGGCCTTGCGCTCCTCAAATTTTTTGCCGTCGTGGTCGCGCACGATGCCGGATACGCGGCACTTTTCCACCGTTCCGCCCATGTCGGTGATAAAGTAATAGCCCTCTCGTCCCTCGGTGGTTTCGGGCCTCTCGCCCGCGGGAAAGCGGCTTACCAACTCCGTCGCGATGAGCAGAGCGTTTATCAGCTTGCCCTTGGCGGTGCCGGGGTGTATGTTCTTGCCCTCTATCTCGAATTCGAACGCCGCGCCGTTAAAGGTTTCGTATGAAAGCTCGCCCAGCTCCTCGCCGTCGACGGTGTAGGCGCAGTCGCAGCCGAACCCCTTTACGTCGAAAAGAGCCGCCCCGTGCCCTATCTCCTCGTCGGGGGTAAATGCTATGCCTATGTCGCCGTGTTTGAATTCGGGATGGGCGCATATATATTCCGCCGCGGCCATTATTTCGGCCACGCCCGCCTTGTCGTCCGCGCCCAAAACGGTTGTGCCGTCCGAGGCAACTATGTCCATTCCGGCATAGTTTTTAAGGACGGGGCATTCGGCCGGTGTCACGCGCGCTCCGCCGCCTATTTCAAGGTCGCCGCCCGCGTACTTTATCACCTGCGGCTTCACGCCGCAGCCTTTCGGCTCTTTAACCACGTCGATATGCGCAATAAATCCCACCGCGGCCGCCGCGGGCGAGTTGGCGGGTATCTTTGCGTACACATAGCCGTGCTCCGTCATCCCGGCCGACAGCCCAAGCCCTTTCAGTTCGTCGCGCAAAAGCTGCGCAAGCTGCATCTGGCAGGGCGAGGAGGGGGTGGACGAGGCGTTGTCCTCGTCGCTCGGCGTGTCGATTTTTACATATCTTAAAAATTTGTCAACGACCTTTTCCATTGTCTAAACCCTGATGAACGAGTTGGAGTTTTTGCAGTACTCATAGCCGATTTTTTGCATTCGGCGGCATATATCCTCGCGCGAATCTTCGCAGTCCTCGCAAAACGCGTCCAGCGAGGGGTATTCGTCGCGCAGTTTTGTGTTTATAAATGAAAGCGCGATAAAATCATCCGCAGGCAGTTGCATGCAAACACCTCATCTTGCCGTCCGCGGTTCGGGCGGGCGGTTGCCGGCGCGCCTAAAGCGGACGCGCAAACATTTTTAACGTTAACATTATACCACAAATATTTTTATTTGCAAACCCGCGCGCGGTGTGTTATAATATTTTTATGAAAAAAAGAACGGTTGTCGTGGGCATGAGCGGCGGCGTCGATAGTTCGGTGGCTGCTCTCATTTTAAAGCGACAGGGCTACAATGTAATAGGATTGTTTATGCTGAACTGGGAAGAGAGCGAAGAGAACGGCGCGTGCACGGCCGAAAGTGATTTCGACGACGTGCGTCGGGTGTGTTCGCTGCTGGATATTCCCTACTATTCCGTAAATTTCGCCAAACAGTACATGGATAGGGTGTTCAAATATTTCCTCGCCGAATACGCCGCGGGTCGAACGCCCAATCCCGACGTGTTATGCAACCGCGAAATAAAGTTCGGTCCCTTCCGCGAATACGCGCTGGGCATGGGGGCGGACTACATCGCCACGGGCCACTATTGCGGCATCGACCACAACGCCGACGGCAACCACTACCTTTTAAAGGCGGCCGACGCGGGCAAGGATCAAACGTACTTTTTGAATCAGGTAACGCAGCCCCAGCTCGAAAGGGTGCTGTTTCCGCTCGCCGACCTCAACAAAGAGGAAGTGCGCGCCATCGCTGAACAAAACGGCCTTGCCACCGCCAAAAAGAAGGACTCCACGGGCATCTGTTTTATCGGTGAAAGGAATTTCAGAAAATTCCTTTCGCAGTATCTGCCCGCGCGGCCGGGCAAAATTCTCACCCTCGAAGGCGAAGAGGTGGGCGAGCACGTCGGCCTGATGCACTATACTCTGGGCCAGCGCAGGGGCGTGAACATCGGCGGCAAGAGCGGCGAAAGCGGTCGCTGGTTTGTTGTAAAAAAGGATCTTAAAAACAATATTTTGTATGTGTCGCACGGCGACGAAACCCCGCTTTATACAAACTTCTGCGAAGTGCAAAATATCAATTGGATAGGCTATATGCCGCCGTCAACGCCGTTTTTGTGCCGCGCAAAATTCCGTTATCGCCAGGGCGAACAAAATGTTAAGGTAACGCTTGACGCGCATGGCGGCGCGCACGTCGACTTTGCCGAGCCCCAGCGCGCCGTAACCCCCGGCCAGTACGCGGTATTCTATGATGAAACCCGCTGTCTGGGCGGCGGCGTGATACTCTGACATACGAGATATTTAAAGAGCCGCGCTCTGACATTTGCCAAAGCGCGGCCATACAAAAAGATAACGCCTCCGCGGACAACTTTGTCCGCGAAGGCGTTTTTTAAAGTTGCAATTTTAAATCACTTCAATGCCGCAAGCGCGCCCGATGCTCCGCACAGCACGCCGCCTATCGTAAGCAGCCACGCGCCTATCGCGGGCGTTGCCTCTGCAAGGGCTATCAAGGTGTCGTTGCAGTAGTTGTAAGTAAGTATAACGGCGATTATCGCGCACACTATCGTTGCCACGCCCAAAATAGCCGCGCACAGCTTTATTATCTTGTTTTTAACAACAACTGTCGCCAGCGCGCCCACAACGGTGAGTGCCGCAACCACAACGGTGATTATCGCCAAAGCGTTCATCGCGTTGTAAGCGTCAACTTCCCACTCCGTGGCGCATTCCGCCAGCGTGAACCCTATGCGTTCGGGCGTATCCGCACCCACAAGTTCACCTAACCCGTGTCCGATGTTGGGAATGGATACCCAGTCGACGGCTATGCCCGCGATCACCGCCACAAGGAACAGCAGCGAAACGCCGGCAATTATTACTTTTGTTACATCAAGTTTCTTTCTGGATTTTGCCATAAGCTCATCTCCCTGAATTTTTTTAAACGCCTCTGCGCCCTCGTTCGGGGCGGTTGCGCGTTTTACTGTAATAATTATATCACCAAGACGCGCGTTTGTCAACAGTGTGTTTATTATTTAATTATCAATGGCGGGCAGACCTTAAAAATACGGTGCAAAAGCAACGCTTTTCAATATATTGACAGTGCAAGGACGCGGGTGTATAATAACAGCATACCGCGGGCGCACGGCCCGCACCCGTCGGCATGGCGGCAAACACGTTTTTTTGTGGGCGGGAACGGAATATATGCTTCGCGCGGCGGGCGGACGTGCAGACCGCCACAAAATAATCCGAGCCGCCGAAAAAATTGAAAAGTTAAAACATTTAAAACGAATATGCAAAAACAACTCATAGAGGAGGGGGAAATGCAACAAATATTTATACACTGCGCCGATATTCACCTCGGTTCGCCGCTTTCGGCAAGACTGTCGCCCGCAAAGGCGGCCGAACGCCGCCGCGAAATGTGCGCGACTTTCGGGCGCATGGCAGATTATGCCGAAGAGTGCGGCGCGCGCGCCGTGTTGATTTCGGGCGATCTCTTCGACGCGGATATAACGTTAAAAAAGGATAAGGACTATTTCTATTCGGTGGTCGAATCCCACCCCGCGCTCGACTTTATATATCTGCGCGGTAACCACGACGGCAAACAGAGCTACGACAGGCCGCTTGAAAATTTAAAAACATTCGGCGAAAGCTGGAGCTGTTTCAATTACGGCAACGTGACGGTGGCGGGGCTGGAACTTAACGAACGCAACGTCATGGCGGCGTATTCCACGCTGAGGCTCGATCCCTCGCGCATAAACATAGTAATGCTGCACGGCCCGCTCACTTCGGGCGGCGACGGCGTAAATCTGACCGCTCTGCGCGCAAAAAATATCGACTATCTCGCGCTCGGCCACATACATTCCTTTCAAAGCGGGCGCGTGGACGAGCGTGGCATCTATGCATACAGTGGGTGTTTGGAACCGCGCGGCTTCGACGAGCCCGGCCCCAAGGGGTTTGTGCAGCTTACCGTGGGTTCTTCCGTCGACGCGCGCTTCGTGCCCTTTGCCCTGCGCACGGTGGTGCAGGCCGAGTGCGATGTTTCGGGGTGCGAAAACGCCTATGCCGCGGTGCGCGCAGCAATGAAGGTTGCGCCGCGTTCGCCCGAAGATATGCTGCGTTTAACGCTGTCGGGCGATGTTGATTTCGATAGTTCTTCGCTCGCCGCCGACGTGCAAAAGGAGCTTGAACCTTACTTTTACGCAGTGCATGTGCGCAGCAACGTGCGCACCAAAACCGACGTCGAATACCTCGCTACAGAACCTTCGCTGCGCGGCGCGTTCGTGCGCGCTGTGACGGCCGACGACAAATATCCGCAGGATATAAAGCAGCTAATTCTCTCCGCAGGGTTAAAGGCTCTTGCCGGCCGCGGCAACGAGCTTTAAACGTTGCGGCGCGGCTGCATAACTATTTATTGAAAAACGCATTTAAAATTTTTTTCGGTGAATATATGAAACTCATTTCATGTTATGTGCGCAATTTCGGCGCGCTCAGCGGGTTCGCCCTCAACTTTCAGCCGGGGCTGACCGCAATATTCTCGCCAAACGGCAGCGGCAAAAGCACGCTGGCCGCGTTTATAGCGGCCATGTTTTACGGTCTGCCCGCCGATACTGCCCGTTCAAAATTCAACGCCCGCCGCCGCTACGCGCCCTATTCGGGCGGGGAATTCGGCGGCAACATCACGTTTTCGCACAAGGGCTTTGTCTATCGTATAGAGCGGTTTTTCGACGGCTCTTCGGGCGATGAACGGCGCGTATACCGCGACGGTGCGCCCTGTTCCGATTTCGACGGCAAAGAGCCGGGCGAAGTTGTGTTCGGGCTGGACGCTTCGTCGTTTGCGCGCACCCTGTTCATAGAGGGGGGAGGGGGCGAACTGTCCGCCACCGAAGGCATAAGTGCGCGCCTGTCCGACCTGTCTTCGCCCTGCGGCGGCGAATACGACCTGCCCGCCGCGCTCGAAAGTTTAGAAAAGGCGGCCAAAAACTTGCAGTCGCGGGGCGGCAAGGGGCGCATTCCGGCACTTGAAGAGCGGGTAAAAACGCTCGCCGCAAAGACGGCGCGCATCGAGGAGGTAAAGCAGGCGTTGGCCGAAAACTATGCCAAAAGCTCGGCCATATCCGCCCGCCTTTCCTCGTTGAAGGGCGAGCGCACCCGCCTTTCGGCCGAAGCGATAGCCGCCGAACGCTGGGCCAGGTACGACGATATGCGCGCCTCCGCCGATAAAAAATTCGCCCGCATGCGCGAAATAGAGGACAAGTATCCCGCAGGGCTGCCCTCCGAAGAGGACGCCGCCGAACTTTCGCGCGCGTCGCTGGGCATCGACGGGGCGGACGCCCGCATAATCGGCCGCTTTTCGGTGGGCGCGCCCACGGCCGAAGATCTGCGGGCTTTCAATACAAACGCCGCGGCATATGCCCGCGCAAACAATCCTTCCGCGCCCAAAACGCGGCCGCCAGTAAAGCCCGCTCTGCTCTCCGCCGCGCTGTGCGCGGCCATAATGGTTGCGGGCGGTGTGCTTGTAGGGCTGGGGCATGCTTTGCCCGGCGCGCTCGCGCTTGCGGCGGGAGGCTTGTTTTTGGCGGCAACCCTATGCATTCTCTTTGTCGGCCGCAGCGACGGGGCGGTCTCCCGCCGCGCACAAAGGCGCATAGCGGCGTTCCTGTCGCGGTACGGCATGTCCACAGGCGATACCGCCGCCGACATACAGAATTTTAACAACGAATATTCGCGCTACGCTGCCCTGACCGCGGGTAACTTCGCCGTAGGAACGGCCGGGATAAGCGGGCTGTTTGCCAAGTACGGGCTTTCGGGCGACCCCGCCGCTGCCGCGGCGGGCATGCTGCGCGACATAGCCGAATACCGCACTCTGAAAGAGCAGGCCGAAGCCGAAGACGTGAATGCCAAAGCCTATCTTGCAACCTTGGGCGAACGTCCCTCTCCGCAAAAAAAGCAGCCCTCACGCGAAGACGGCGAAGAGGAGCTTGCAAAGCGGCTCGCGGCCGTCAACCGCGATATATCCGACGGTGAAAGCCTTGTCGAACGGCTGGGCGAAGAGGCTGCCGCCCTTGAAGGCGCGCGCGAAGAGCTCGACCTGTGCCGCAAACAGTACACTGCTTACACCGCCGCGGCGGAATATCTTAAAAGTGCCGAACGCGCCTATAACAACAGGTTTGTCGAACCGGTTGCCGCCGCCTTTAAAAATTACGAACAGGCTCTCGGCAGCATTCTCGGCGGCGAGGTGCGCGTCGACGGCGATTTCTCGGTGACGCTCGAAGCGGGCGGCAGACTGCGTTCGGCCGAACACCTCTCGTCCGGCCAGCGCGCCGTCATTTCGCTGTGCTACCGCCTTGCTCTCTGCGACAGTCTGTTCGGCGGCGACGCGCCCTTCATTCTCCTCGACGACCCCTTCGCCGAACTCGACGAATACCACATGGCTCGCGCGGCAATGCTGCTTTCGTCGCTTGCCGAACGCAGGCAGATAATATACATGTATTGCCACGCAAGCCGCGCCGCAGACGCGGGGAGGCGAGCATGAGAGATCTGTTTCTGTTCGATTGCTTCGGGGTGGTCGTAGGCGAAGTTATCCCCGCATGGTTAAAGGATATTGCGGGGGAAAACGCCGCCGCGCTCAAAGAGGAGTATCTCGCTCCGGGCGACAGGGGCGAAAAGGATATTCGACAGATAGTTAAAGAGTTTTCGCAAAAATTCGGACTCTCCGCCGATCGTATAGTCGAAGATTGGCGGGGCAGGGTGCGCATAAACGAAGAGCTGTGCGGCATTATCCGCGCCCTCGGCAAAGACAACGCCGTCGCTCTCGTTTCAAACGCTTCCGAAGGCTATATGCAGTTGCTCGGCATATACGACATGCTCCGCTCGCTGTTCGACAAGGTGTTCATATCCGGCGAGCTTAAAACGGCCAAGCCGGAGCCCGATATATTCCGTATCGCCGTTTCGTCCTTCGGCGAAAAGTTCGGCAGAGTGTTCATGACGGACGATAACCCCGCCAACTTCGTCAACCTCGCGCCCCTCGGCATAACGCCCGTATTGTTCCGCGGTGCGGGCGAGCTGCGCGAACGGCTGTATTCTTGCGGGGTGAGGCTCGATTGAGCGTTCGCGGGTGGATATGTTCCGCTTAATGTAAATTATTAAAGGCAGCGGCCCGCAATTTTGCGGGCCGCTGCCTTTATATGTCACCTTTTAAACACGGGGGGCTTATTCGTCCATGCGCTTTTCGCCCTTTTCGTCCCTCTTCAAATTGCAGGCGGCGCAGCAGCCCGAACAGCCCGCGCACCCGCCTTTTTTCTTTATTCTGCGCCGTATGATCGCCGCCACCGCTGCGGCGGCGCACACGCCCACTATCACCGAAATTATTATTGTCGGCCACATATCCGGCCTCCTTTTATATTATCAGCAAGCCTATCTGATATATTACAAGAGTAACTA
This sequence comes from uncultured Clostridia bacterium, assembly GCA_944367955.1. Classification (GTDB taxonomy): domain Bacteria; phylum Bacillota; class Clostridia; order Christensenellales; family Borkfalkiaceae; genus Coproplasma. The sequence continues at coordinate 2,390 of CALVWU010000026.1, read as the reverse complement.
TGTAGGCCACGGCAAGCTGAAACGCCGCCGTAAAAGCCGTCCAGCCCCAGCTCTTCGATTCCTTGTGTATGGTGGCGATCGTCGCCGCGCAGGGAATGTATAAAAGGCAGAACACCATAAGGCACAGCGCGTTCAGCGGGCCGAACCCTATGCCTTGCAGTGCCGCGTTGAACGCCGCCATTCCCTCGGTGGAGGCGGTGCTCGCCACGCCGAAGAGTATCGCGCTGCTCGAAACCACAACTTCCTTTGCGGATATGCCCGCTATCAACGCAACGACTATCTGCCAGAATCCCAACCCGATCGGCAGGAATACGGGCGCGATGAATTTGCCCGCATACGCGGCAAAGCTTTCGCCCATGTCGGTTACGAATCCGTTCGGGCCGAAGTATAAAAGGGCCCATATTATTATGGTTGCAACAAATATCGTCGTGCCGGCCTTGCCCAAATAGTCCTTTATCTTTTCCCAAACATACACGCCCACCGTGCGCGCGTCGGGCAGTTTGTATTCGGGCAGCTCTATCAAAAGATAATTGGCCTTTTCCTTCTTTTTATCGATAAGGTGCATCACCGCGCATACGGCTATTGCCACGAGTATGCCCAAAATATACATCGAATACGCCGCCACCATCGCATACGCGCCAAAGAACATTTCGGCAAACAGTATGTATATGGTAAGCCGCGCGTTGCAGCTCATAAAGGGCGTCACCAGCATAACTTTATAGCGGTCGCGCCTGCTTTCCAGCGCGCGCGAGGCCATTATCGCAGGCACCGTGCAGCCGAAGCCCAAAAGCATGGGTATGAACGCCCTGCCCGAAAGCCCCAGCCTGCTCATCACGCCCTCCATAACGTAGGCCACTCGCGCCATATAGCCGCTGTCTTCCAAAAACGCAAGGGCCAAAAACAGTATGAGTATATTGGGCAAAAAGGTTATAATAACGCCCACGCCGCTTATTATGCCGTCGATAAGCAGCGATACGAGTATCTCGTGCGCGTTCACCGAAATCAGCCAGCCTTCAAACGAGGTCGATATGAAATCCAGCCCCGATTCCAAAAGCCCCTTGATAAAATCGCCCACAAAAAAGGTCAAAAAGAATATCACGGCCATTATGCCCAAAAACACGGGGATGCCCCATATTCTGTGGGTCAGCACGGCGTCAAGCTTTTCGGTAAGCTCGTCCTGCCGCTCTTTGTGTATCATAACTTCGTGTATTATCTCGTCGATAAAGTCGTACTTTTCGTTTATTATGCGCGATTCATAGTTCTTGCCCGCAAGTCCGGGCACGTCCACGTTGAATTTTTCGCAAATCTCTCTGTCGTTTTCAAGTATCTTTATGGCGTGCCAACGCTTGTTCGGGGTTTCGGGATACTTTTTGTCGAGCGCGGCGATAACCTCGTCAATCTTGTCCTCTATCTCGTCCGAATACACCATGGCGAATTCCCTGTGGTGGTCGTGTTCGTGGCGGGGGATGGTCTTGTGATCGTGGATAATCGCGTCGGGCCCTTCGCTGTCCTTGTGGTGCACGGCCGCATGCAGCAGAGCGTCCAGTCCCGAACGCCTGCGCGCCGAAACGGGTATAACGGGTATGCCCAGCATTTCGGGCAGACGGTGCAGGTCTATCTCCATGCCGCGCTTTTGCACGATGTCCATCATGTTCAGCGCAAGCACCACGGGTTTTTTAAGCTCTAACAGCTGCAAAGTAAGATACAGGCTGCGCTCCAACGCCGAAGCGTCGGCCACGTTTATAACAACGTCCACCTCGTCGCTCAAAATAAAATTGCGTGAAACGGTCTCTTCCATCGTGTACGAAGTAAGCGAATATGTGCCCGGCAGATCGACGAGGTGAATGGTTTCGTTGTGGTCTTTTATCGCGCCTTCAACCTTTTCAACGGTTACGCCCGGCCAGTTGGCCACTTTTAAATTGGCCCCCGTATATGCGTTGAATAACGTCGTTTTGCCGCAGTTGGGGTTGCCTATAAACCCTATCGTTATCTCATTGTTTTTGTCCATTCTCCGCCTCGCTGACTTCGATGTTTTTCGTCATGTTGTAACCCAGCGCAAACCGCGTTCCGCGCAGTTTTATAATAAGTACGCCCTTGCCCTTGCGGTTTATAACAAATACCGGCGCACGGTCGGTCATGCCCAGGGCTTCAAGCCGACGCTGCATTTCAAACGGCAGGCGGATGTCTTCAACAATATATTCCCTGCCCTTTTCGGCATCGCAAAGTTTCATTTTACCACTGCTCCCGCGCGGCCTGAGCCGCGCATTTTTTTCAGCTATAATTTTATTATATCGCGCGCCGCAGGTCAAGCAAAATGCGGCAAATCGCAGAGTGTTTAACGCAAGTTTCGGCTGGCGACGCCTGCAACTTGCCGTGCGGCGTGTCGCCGC